>JAHEBE010000013.1 GCA_024642365.1 Algoriphagus sp. | reverse complement strand
TATATAACTTCACCTTTGATACTTATTAGCTGCTCGCGCTCAAAACCAGGCTTCCGTCTAATAAAAACATGATCAAAAGGTCGTAATACCAAGTTCTCTTCCTCAGCAGTAAGTTTAAGATCCGGATCAATACTTAAAGTCTCAATTTCTGAAAGCTTGCCAGATTCATTGTCTCTTACCCGGCGTGCGATCTCTATGGAAGAATTGGAAGCAGACTCTAAAAGACCACCTGATCTTAATATCAGATCTCCAACCGTCATCTCTTTTGCAAAAGGATAGGTACCAGGGTAGTTAATTTCTCCTGATATTTTCACATAATATTCTTCTTGAATGTCATACCGACTTGGTACAAAAAGTAGATCTTCATTTTTAAGGGGAACGTCTGGAACTGATCCATCAAGAATCCCCTTCAAATCAAGTGGCTGTGCTGCTAATGTCAAATCATCACTAGTACGGTAAAGTGTCGCTCTGGTCAAAAATGCCTCAGGTTTTAAACCTTGTGAGTTTTCAATTAATTTCTTTACTGTGAGTCCACCCTCGCCAAGCGAATATTCCCCAGGTCGATTGACTGAACCTGTCACTTGAACCCGATTGGAAAATCTATCCAATGCTTCACCTATTAAAATTTCATCCCCATCTTGAGGAGAAAATGTCTGAAACTGGTCTGCAGAAACATCGATAATCTTTCGTTGATTATTTTCAATTCGTCGTACGGTGACTCTTTCTTGGTAGGCCAAACTTGTAAACCCACCAGTATAAATGTAAAGATCACTCAAGGATTCTTTTGGCTTTACCTCAAAAAGCCCCTCCCTTCGAACAGGTCCAATGACCTCCACACGAGCTGTTACTGGTTGAACAATCACTACATCGTTATCCTGTAATGTGATATTTGCGGATTGCTCTCCCTTGGACAAGAATTCATAGATATCCACGGTTGCAACCAATTTGCTGTCTCGATAGACTTGAATATTTCGAAATGCTCCATTTTCGTTCGGCCCACCAGCTGCAAACAATCCATTAAATACCGTCGCAAAAGATGGTAAAGTGTAGGTTCCAGGTTTTGAAAGTTCACCAACCATCGAAACTTTGATTGAACGGATATTCCCCAACCTTACTTGCAGAAAAGTATTGGGATTGGGTCCTGCTAAACCGGAATAAATCCTTGATAGTGAGCTTTTCAATCTACTTGTGGCAGCCTCAATTGATGCTCCACCAACTTGAACAGGACCTAAATTTGGTATCAAAATTCTCCCCTCTGGACTTACTGTCAAATCAAATGATTGTTGAGAAGCCCCATAGACATCAATTAGCAATTGATCTCCGGATCCTACTATGTAATTTTGAGGAGTGGGTAAGTTGATACTTGGGTTAAAGTCAAGATTACGGTTATGGAAAAGTTTGTACCCAAAGATTTTTTTCTGAGTAGGAGTTAAATCGTAATAAGGGTCAGAATTTCTTAAGGAATCAAACAAGTCTGGACTTTTTCCCGCATCGAAATTCCGATTATTCCCATTGGAAATAGTCCCTTGTGGGTTTATGGAACTTTGCAAATCACTAATTCGCTGTCTCAATTTAGCAGCTTCAGAAGCTGGCATCCCGCGTTCTCTAGCGAGTGATTCCAGTTGCGAAGTACTCAATCCACTTGCTTCAGCTTTCTTTATCAGTTGCTCAATCTGGGCATCTGATAGATTATCCACCTTCAAATTCTGAATATCAGAGAGGTTTTGAGCGCTTAGGCTAATTGAAAGGAAAAGCAAAATCAAAACAGTCAAGGCTTTAAAGCTCGACTTGAAAAGTTTTGATATGTTTAAATTTGAATGTTTCAATTTTTGTAGAGTTATAGAAATTCCCAAAGCTAATTTCTCACTTTTAATCTATTTTCAAACTAGGCCTTCAAAGCTTCGCCCTTTCAGTCACAAAAGTGCCTACCATTAAAAACAAGAAAATCGACAAACTCAGTTTCCTGATTCTTTGTCGAACAAGATTAAACCGGGTGCTAGAATTCTTTTATCGTTCAATGTCAAAGCCACTTTTCGCTCGATCATTTTTTCGATTTTTGAAGAAAGGCTTAGAATATATTCTTCATTTAAAGCATCCCCGGTTATGACTACTTCAATTTTTCCAGAATCGATCCCATTAGCAATATCCCCTGTTAGAATAACTTGATTCACTTCTCCCATCCGTTCCAGTATCTGCTCTAGAAGCTGGTCCAGTCCGAGGTATTTTCTGATGATCTCTTGAATGTTGGAAAAGAATGGGTGGGCTACGTTTGCCTGATATTCAATCTTATTTTTATCTGTTTTTTTCACTAGAATCCCCGCATTCGTCAGGTTGTTCAATTCCTTTCGCACAGCATTAGTTGATTCGCCAAATTCATCTGCCAATCCGCGGAGATGACTTTGCGTTTTTGAATTCACAAAAAACTTAACAAGCAACCTCAACCTTGTCTTTGAGGTGATTAAGGATTCCAGCATAAAAAGTCACTTTACTAGTGAGTAACAAAGGTACTCATTCAATTCATTTGAAAAAATCCATAAAAGGTTCTTTTTAATGAAAAAGGAACCTTTTATTTTAATTTATCCTCGATAGACGTTATCTGGAGTTTTACGACTCAAATTCCGAAGTAAACTTCCACTTAAAGCGCTAAATCCTCCTAATAGCAACCCAATAATTGCCGTTACCGCCGCAACAGTCATTCCTGAACCTAAGCCCATCAATTCACCAATTTTATTTGGAAGACTGCTTCCGGTTTGAGCACTGATATAAAGTGCTTGCGCCAACCAAGCCAAACCCATTCCTAGGCCTCCACCTAGAAATGAGACAAATCCTTTAAGCCCAAATAATGAGGACGATATACCAATCAAAATCATGATGACCCAATACGGTAAAAATGGATTTAGGAAAATAACGATCCCTATTGTCAACAGTATTAACAGAATAAATCTCATATGCTTAATTTAAAATAGTTTGGAATAAAACTCCTTCTTGCTGCTCCTTCGTCCGGAGATTAAAATTCAAATATTCTCCATTCGCCCACTTGTCTATGAAATTACTGTAGAATTTACTTCCTGGGTTTCCGGATTGTCCACCTGGATAAATTCCAAAAGCATTAATTTCATCTCCCAATTCAACCACCATTCTCCAGCTGGCACCACTCCTTTCGCTCGTTGCATTTAATATCCCTCTACCTCCACCAGTATAAATATTTTTAACCGAAAAAGGAGTGAATTGCGGCACTAGGTGTTGAATTGTGGTTTGTTTATAATTGGCCCACGAATAATCACCTTCCTTTTCCTCCCACTCTTGAATAGCAACCAAGAACTCTTTAAAGCCAGCTTTCACATGGTCCGATGCACCTTCTTGAATTGGAGTATTCTCCATGTTAAAGATGGAATCCAAAGGGCTTTTTGCCATTAGCTCTACTGTCTGATAATTATTCGGACGAACCACTGGTACACCGAACTTGGTCCATTTTTCCCAAATTCTGGAGTAAGTCTTTTCCCACCAGATATAAAATAAAGTAGGTGCTTTTTGGTTCGGATCAGCATAAAAATCCCAAGCTTTTAACTCATCCAAATACTTCTTGGCAATCGGATCCGCATCAAAATCAACTCCCAGCAAACTGATCATAACAGGAAGCGCTTCTTTTGCATGCAAATAGTAGTCATCAAATTGAAGGGCTTTCATCTGATCTACAGTAATTTCAGTCAACTCAGTGAGTTGTTGATTTAACCTTCGGTTACGATAATGCTCGTAACTATTATCAAAAACATAATAAGGATATGATGGATCCACTGGATGCTGATTGGCCGAGGAAACAAAACCCCTCTCCGGGTTCAAGGTAGATGGATTATGCGCATTGGGAATATACCCTTGCCATTCAAATCTAGGATCGGCACCATCCATGAAAAATTTACCTTGCTCCTTCCACTTTAATGGAAATTTACCTTGGATTCGCATCGCGATATCACCAGACTTGGATGCAAAAACAAAATTCTGGGCTGGTGCAACATAGGAATCTAAAGCCAAATTGTAATCCTCGTAACTACGCGCTTTATTCATTAATATAAACGTCTTCTGTTCGTTTGAGCCCTCATGCACAGTCCATTTTAGTGCGAAATTCACATCCTGACGTTCTGATTTGAAAGTACGATCATAGACTACCGGACCATAATGGGTATACACCACTGTATCTAAAAAGGCTTCTTGTCCTTTGATTTTTATTTCCTCTATTCTGAAATCAGTGGCTCGCCAATCTTCTCCAAATCGATACATTTTTCGACTTTCATCTTGGAAGGTGATCTTATACCAATCTCTTGCATCTTTGGTAGCGTTAGTAACTCCCCAAGCAATATTCTGATTAAATCCAGAAATCACACCTAGCGCTCCAGGCAATGTTGCCCCTTTCACAGAATGGTCCGGTGTGGTCAGCTGCATGGTGTACCAAAGCGAAGGTAAGTTTAAGCTGAGATGTGGATCATTGGCAAGAATTGGATTACCACTCTTGGTCTTTGATCCAGAGACCGCCCAGTTATTTGAACCCGTTCCTTCCTCAGGTTGCGGCAGTGGTTCAATCACCAAAAGGTCATTTGGATAGAGAACACTATCGGGCCTAGTCACAGGAATTGGCTCAAAATCCCAAATTTTGCTAGCCTCAATTACTGGGTCATTTTCCAAAGGGAATTCCGGAAATAACTTATCAAGCATTTCTTGACCCAGAATTTTCCTAAGATTTGAATATTCTAAATCTCGGTCACCCACCAACATATCTGACATGTACTTCAATAGAAGCAAGGATTTATGAACGGTCCATGGCTCTGGTCTATAATTCAAAATCTTATACTCCACAGGGATTTGGCCAGGAGTTAATTGATTGATGTATTCATTGACACCGGCCGCATATGCCTCTGCGAGACGAAGGGTTTCTGGATCATTTTCTTTTAGAAAAGTCATCCCCAGTTCAGCTCCATATGCCAATCCTTTTCTTCGTGTCATTCGATCCAAGTCTAAGGCGATTGGCCCAACGATTTCAGAGATTCTTCCTGAAGCAGCCATAGTCTGAAACTCCATCTGCCAAAGCCGATGTTTTGCAGTCACATAACCTTGAGCTCTATAGAGATCCTCTTCATTTTCAGCAAATAAATGCGGAATCAGATTTTCATCATAAACGACCGTCACTGGTGCAGAAAGTCCTGTTAAGTGAAGCTCTTGTTCGGCGGTTTCATCCTCGCTAAAAGAATTTTGCCAAAAGCCATGGTTAGGATCTAATAAAGGAGCCAAAGGAGGTACTGGTCCTAATGGTCTAGAAACTGCAATTGCAAGTGCAACTGTGATCGCTAATGCGACAATGAAACCGATATACTTCATTTTAAAAGGTGGGTGGGTGTAAAAGCGAATTTAAATCAATCTGATTTGTAAATGAATTGGTTTAGAAATTTAAATTTCTTTCAAAAAAAATGCCCTCAAATATTCATTGGGGGCATTTACATTTTTATTGGATATTAGTTTATGGCTATTGGAAGCTTCAATTTTTCCCATCGAATCACTAGTCCAGGACTTTCGACATCTATGGTAAGGCGCTCTTGAGCAGTAGCTTCCCAACTTGGTGTTACCTCCACTCGCAAGACATCATTTTTCTCGTCATACTGGAAATGACCGTGCTCCAAGTTCCATTCAGAATTAAATATCACAGTCCATGTCCCTGACTCTTTAGGAATCGTAAAAAGTGAATACTTACCTGCTGCAAGTTGCTTCCCTTCGACCATCATGTCAGCTGAAAGTTCTACGAAAGAGGCTTCGTTTGCACCAGTTCTCCATACAATATTATAAGGAACCAAGTCTCCCCATAATGCCCGCCCTTTCACCGCAGGTGAACCATATTGAACCTTAAGGTCTTTTCCAGAAATTTTTCCTTCTTTGATTTCGATGGGGCTTGGCCTCTCTTCACCAGTGGCTTCATCTTGTGCTTCAGTAGTCTCACCTTCAGCTACCTCCGTTGATTTGGTAGAACAAGAAATAAGCGCGAATAAAAGGCTAGCAGTAAGTAGTGTATATTTGATCTTCATAGTGGTTCAATTTTAATGTGAAATAACAATTATTTAGATTAATCAACAAAATTCAATCCTACATTTTCCTTTCATAAAAGAATAGAAAGCCATTATAACAAAAAATATACTTTTACACGTTATTACTGCTACACTTTGGTCAAGCATGCTTTTGGATTCGAAATACCCAAATTACAAATGACCCTTTTTGTAAATTCTATTCAGTTTAACTCCAGTAAATGAGATTTATAAGTTGGTTGGTTTTTATTAGTTCAATTTTACTCTATTCGAGCGTTTTTGTTTCGCCTGAATATTTTAATTACGTTGGGCTACTCCCCTTTTTTATCCCAATTAGCTATTTAATAAACATTTTCTTGTTTTCGATTTTAGCCATTGCATTTCGGAAACAAGCTTTTTTGCATCTTATCGCGTTATTAATAGGCTATAAATTTGCTTTGATTACCTTCCAATTTCACCCTTCCAATGAAGATGAAAATGGATTAAAAGTGTTGAGCTACAATGCGCATTTGTTCGACTATAAAAGCAGAACTGAGGGGAAATTTGATCCCAATGTTTACAAATGGCTACAAGATCATCCTGCGGATGTTAAAGTATTTCAAGAATTCTATCAAGATTATACTACTGCCTCTAGAAACTCGGTGAAACTCCTTGGGACTGATGAAAACTTCAACGTTTCTTATCAAATCATTGAGGGGAATCCTGCAAAGCGCTCCTATGGCATGGCAATTTTCTCAAGGTATCCAATAGTCAATGAAGGGAAAGTATTTGATAATAACCGGACAAATGGGGCAATTTTCGCTGATATTGTAGTTAAAGAGGATACGATTCGGATTTACAATGCTCACTTAGAATCGATGAAAATTGACTCCGATGGTCTTGAAAATCTAGATGGTGTCAAAGAAAATTACCGGCAAACATTGGGCAAACTCCACCGTGGAAGTTTGGCAAGAAGCAAACAGCTCAAGGTGTTAATTGAGCATTATTCCAATAGCCCACATCCGATTATTTTGATGGGAGATCTAAATGAAATCCCGTATTCCTATACTTATTTCAAGCTAAGTGAGCAATTGCAAAATGCCTTTGAAAAAGCAGGAAGAGGATTTGGGTTTACTTATAATCGAATTCTGTTTTTTCTGAGAATAGATCATATTTTTTCAAGTCCAGAACTCACCCCTATCCAGTTTAAAACCCACCGCGAAGTCGATTATTCGGATCATTATCCAGTTTCAGCGACTTTTACTTGGGAGGGGATGGAGCCTTGATTAGACGTTTTGAAAATTTTACTTCCCATTTTTTCTTCATCGGTAACAAGAGCAAAGGCAGCAAAAATAAATCGGCGAGTAAAGCAAATACCAGCGCTGAAGCAATCAATAAACCAGTGAAATGGGTCACCCCAAACTGACTAAAAATCAGTAAGCCAAAGCCTGCAACCAAGATAATTGTTGTTTGAATTATTGCTTCCCCGGTTTCTAAAAAGGTTCGCTTCAGCCCGTAAATCAAGTTTTTGCCTAAATTCAATTCTTTCCTTAGCCGAGTCATGAAATGAATACTATCATCGACTGCAATCCCAAATGCAACAGTAAAGAGAATAGCCGTAGTCAATTTGAAATCTATTCCCAAAATAAACATCAGACCAAGCATCCAAACCAAGGGTATCACATTAGGGATTAAAAGAATGAGGGATATTCTCCAGGATCTAAATAGAAACCCCGCAATTACCCCTACAATCAAAAAGGCCACTCCCAATCCCTTTGCCATCTGCCAAGTGACTGATTGGTGTCCTTTATCGATCAAATAGGCAGTCCCGGTCCATCGAATTTTCAAGAATTCAGGATTGATTTCCCGATCTACAAATTCGAGCAATTCTTCCCGCTTTTTGGACATTTCCAAAGTTCCCAAATCAGCAGATCGTGCACTCATTCTTCCCGACTTCAAATCATCACTGAGTATTTTTAAATCTGATTCCTGTAGTGCTTGATTGAGGTATCTTTTTAATCGAAGAAATTGTCCTTTTGAAGGCAGGGCAAATGCCTGATAGGATCCTTGGTTTTGAGCTTGATTCAAAGATTTCACCAGCGTAAGTGGTGAAATTATCTGACCTCCATGAAATAAACGATCCACTTCCTTTTCCAATTTGTCTAGTTCTCCTAGCACTTCGAGATCTATTAAACTTGACGCGCCTGCTCCAGCTTCCAAGTAAATTTCCAATGGATTGGAACCTCCAAACTCTGTATCAAAATAGTTGAAGGACGCTTGAATGGGATGATCATCTGGCAAATTATCCAGTAAAAACCCGTTTATTTTCAACTGTGTACCCAAAAAACCAGCTAGCACTGTCAATCCTAAAAAACTAAAGGCGATGACCTTTCTTTTTCGAAGTAGCCAACGAAACAATAGCGCTAAATGGACTTTGTTTTTTGAAGGTTCTTTACTTTCTAACAAGGAAATCGGAATCAAATAAAGCAAGCCCGGAGCCAATAAAATAACAGCAATAAACATCACTAATATGCCCAGTCCGGTGGTGAGACCGAATTCTTGTAAGGCAGGAATCGAAGTAAAATAAAGAGTTAAAAAACCCAAAGAGGTAGTCAAAATGGTAAGCCAAACCGGTACAAATAATGACTTAAAAACCATTTGAATGGCATCAGATTTTGCCACTCCAAGTTTTAATTGATTGATCAAATGGTTAAAAAAGTGAATCAAAGCACTCAAACCCACAATCAAAAAGATGGTTGGCTGCATCACTGACATAATATCCAGTGCCTTTCCCAAAACCAAAATCAGCCCAAAGGACCAGGCTACTCCAACCAAAAGAATTAAAAAAGGAAGCGCAACTCCCCACCAAGTTCTGAAAATCAAGGCCAGCATCAAGAGCATTAGAAGAATGGACCCAGCGAAAAAAAGCCCGAACTCACGCTGCATTAAATCTACAAAATCACCCTGCGCTTGAATCTTTCCAGCTACCGCAAGAACTTCTATTTGATCATTAGTGACTAGTTGATTTATTTCTTCATACAGTTTATCTCCGTTCTCTTTACTGATTTGTTGCTCATTTTTGATCCAAAATAGCAGCCCTTTTCCATCTTTTGAGATCAACTCCATTTCATATTGCCCTAGCACTTCTTGTTGATCGCTTTTGTTTTTAATATTCTGCCAATCAAATGCAGGAACTTTTCGAAGCCCGAACAAACCAATGATTGGTTTTTCTAAATTCAAAATCGAAAGGACAGTGTCTATTCGATCAAGTTTTGCGATTTGATCCTGAAGGGTTCGCGCACTTTTTAAGAAAGTGGCATCCAGCAAATCCCCATTTGGATTTCCGATTGCCATGAGCAAGTAATCGTTGTCATTTTCGAATTTTGCTCTGTAATCATTATAAAAAGATAGATCCACATCATCCTGTGGAAAAAACTGCTCGAAGTCGTAATTAAAAACTGGGATTGGCTTGATAATGAGGAAAAACACACAAATGAAGCCAGCAAGCCAAAGGAATAAAAATGCGCTTGATTTTTGGAACATCAGTTTTTCTGGATTTGAAAAGAATTAAAATCTTATTCAAGTATAATAAGATTGTCTTGTCTTTGTTTGAATTTGGTTCCAATTCTAGGCCGAACTTCTTAACTTGGCGTCTTTAGAATTACAATCTCAATTATGAAGCAATACCACGATTTGATGCAGCGAATCCTCACGGAGGGTGTAAAAAAAGAAGACCGAACTGGAACAGGAACGCTTAGCGTTTTTGGCCACCAGATGCGATTTGATTTATCCGAAGGATTCCCTGTAGTGACTACTAAAAAACTTCATCTAAGATCAATCATAGTAGAGTTATTATGGTTTCTCAGGGGTGAATCAAATATTGGGTATTTGAAGGAAAATAAAGTCTCGATATGGGATGAATGGGCAGATGAAAATGGCGATCTCGGACCCGTTTATGGCTATCAGTGGCGTCATTGGCCGGATGGGAAAGGTGGTGAAATCGATCAAATAAAAAACCTAATTCACCAGATCAAAACCAAACCCGATAGTAGACGGCATCTTGTCAGCGCCTGGAATGTGGCAGATGTGGACCAGATGGCATTGCCGCCATGCCATACGATGTTCCAATTTTATGTAGCAGATGGCAAGCTTAGCTGCCAACTCTATCAGCGAAGTGCGGATGTTTTTCTTGGAGTACCTTTTAATATTGCCTCCTATGCCCTATTTACCATGATGGTAGCACAAGTTTGCGATCTTAAGCCGGGAGACTTTGTGCATACCTTTGGTGATGCGCATCTTTATTCGAATCATTTGGAGCAAACAGAATTGCAATTGAGTAGAGAAATTCGCCCATTGCCTACGATGAAAATCAATCCAGCAGTGACTGATATTTTTGAGTTTAAACTCGAGGATTTCGAGTTGCTAAATTATGATCCACATCCACATATTAAGGCTGCAGTTGCGGTATAAAAAAAGCCCTGAATTATTAAAATTCAGGGCTTTTGATTTAATTCCCAAGCTCGTATTTGAGTGTTTTCCCTTTTTCTACCGCAGGCAATCCCTCTGTCATCCAAAGTGGTGCCGGGGCGCCTTTAAGGTAATGGTCGAAGAATTGACTCAATCGGATTGAAAGGTCTTTCCGGTTTTTTCGCTGTACGAGATTGTGATCTTCCCCATTGTACTGCAACAGCCATGCTGGCTGATTCAATCGCTTAAGCGCCATAAACATTTCGATTCCCTGATACCAAGGCACTGATCCATCTGCATCATTGTGCATGATCAATACCGGAGTCTTCACTCGATCCATCATAAATAAAGGAGAGTTTTCCAGGTAATACATCGGCTTCTCCCACAGTGTTCCTCCGATTCTAGATTGGGTCTGCTCGTATTGGAACATACGACTCATCCCTGTCCCCCATCTGATTCCTCCGTATGCAGAAGTCATGTTGACCACCGGAGCCCCAGCTCCCGCTGCTTTAAACATATTCGTTTGCGTGATTAAATATGCAACTTGATATCCTCCCCAACTCTGACCTTGGATAGCCATGTTAGCAGCATCTACAAATCCTCGAGCTACAATCGACTGCACAGCTGGAATAATGCAGTTGTATGCCGAAGGTCCTGGTAGGCCCAAATCATATTTGATATCCGGAACCAAAACCAAATAATCATTACTTACGAAATAAGGAATATTAATAGTTGAAGCACTTGGCGCGGGAGCTCTATAGCGATGAAGTCCTTCGCTATTGCGCTCGTAGAAATAGACCATCATAGGGTACTTCTTATTAGGATCAAAATTTTCAGGTTTGAAAAGCAACCCTTGCAATGGAGTCCCATCATTCGCCAAATAATTTACCAACTCCGCAGAACCCCAATTGACTGTGGCTTGTTGCGGATTGAGATTTGAAACTTTTTTCAAATTTGTAAAAGACAAATTCGTCAAGTACACATCGGGATTTTCGACATACGTGGACCGGTTCAGAAGCAATACATCCGCATTTTTGGCCTTAGTTAAACCAGAATAACTATTTGATGTCATCACAATCCGAGCAGGCTCTGATTTTCCATCGATCGATCCAGAATAAAAACCGGCATCTTTATTTTTCTCATTAAAAGCAGACAATAGCAAGGTAGACTTTGGATCAATGCTCCGCTCCTCGCGATCTAGTACCTCTCTTCGAAAAACCAGCTGTTCTTTTCTTCCAATTCCTTTGGTGATATTAATTGCCGCAGCAGGGTTTTTAGGGTCAACTTTCCAAATATCAAATTGATCGTAGATTAAAATCGCTGCATCACCTGAAATCCAACCTGCATTTCCATAACTCCCAGGAAGTGATGGGCTATCATGAATCTCATCATAGAAAATTGAAGGGATTCCTTTTGTTAAATTCACTTTGACTTTTGTCGCAATGTCATAGGCTACCCAGCTACTATCTCTGGCGTCGTACCAAGTCACAAACTTACCCTCTGGGGAAATCGACGGAAAACCAGATGCATTCTTTTCTACTAGGGTTTTTTGACCAGTTTTAAAATCAACAAGGTATAGATCTCTACCAATTTGGATGTCCCAACTGTAATTCCTTTGGTAAGGATCATCTGTGTAAGCCAAACCAAAATCACGTTCTACTTTTGATTCCAATACCACATTATCAATTTCTGGAGTGGCCAATTGGGTAATTTTCTTTGTGGAAATTTCCATGCTGGCCAAATAGGCTTTCTTTTCAGCTCTTGATTTTCGCACAAGTTGCATCGGTTGGATTTCATCGTCCTGCCATCCCCAGATATCTAGACTGACGCGTTCATCGTCTAGAATAGTCGTGTCATTTTCATAGGCATAATCCACATAATCGGGAGCCACACCAAAAAATATCCGAGCTTCATTTTCAGAAAACTTCAAACTCTCATCTGAACTAACTCTCCCATTTTGCAAAATACCCTGAGAAGATTTTGAGACAAGTTCTTCACTTTTCCCAGATGCAGTCGACACTAAAAATAGGGAATGGTATGGCTTTTTTGCTTTCAGAGAATCATCAGTCGCTAAGTATGCCAAATATTTTGATTGCGGAGAAAAAGTCATGTCCGAATAAGAAGTCATTCCTTCAGACAATAAATTGCTTTGACCCGTGGAAAGATTCAGCAGATGTATTGCTGCATTATCAAGGGTATCCTCCTCAGCTAATACATACTGAAGAAAATCCCCGTTTGGAGAAAAGCTAAATGATTTGACGCGTTCAAAACTATAAGAAATTGACCCGTCAAGCTTTCTAACTTCAAGTTTTGTTCCATCAGTTTTTTTTGGCTTTTCAGTTTTAGCTGTAGAATCCTTCGAAGTGGTATCTGACTTTGCCAATTTTTCAACCTTTTCTTTTTCATACTGGATAGCTATCCAGCTTCCTTCTTTTTGAGGTATTGCAAATGATTTTACTTTTGGAATTTTGGTCAGTTTGCCGGTGCTCATCTGATAGATGAAAAGACTGTCAGTCGGCATATCATCCTTTTTGGCCTTCTTCAATTTCAATGTGCGTACTGAATCTTGTTGAGGAGTAATTTTCCCAACTGCAAATTCATCATCAGGTGTAAAACTGAATCCTGAAACTCTCGGAATAACTATCCGATTTTCAAGATTATTCACTGATAAAATCTCTATCCGATTATCACCTTCTTGAGGGGAAATTTGATAACCTATCCAAAGACCATTTTTAGTTAAACTTTCCCCAGACACCCTTTCCCAAGCATCATAATCAGCATGCGTAAGCGGCCTTTTCTGCTGTGCAATCCCCAATTGGGTGATAAATATTAAAGTCAGTACCAGACCTGTTTTTAAATAGTTTCTCATTCTTTAAGATTTAATAGCTTGATTTTTTAAAAAACCGAAAGTCGGTTCTTTAACTAGAATTTGACGTTTACGAAATGAGGAAAGGAAATCTTTTTGATTTAGCCTTCTAAAATCATTATGGGAAATTCTTTTGAACTGTAATTCCCGCCAAAAATTTTATTTAAGATAATTTGGAAGGAAAAATGATCGGTTAAAAATAATACGGCAACAAACGTATGCCCAACCGCTTAAAAAAAAAGCCGGTTAAAACCGGCTGATTATTTTTTGATGACTAATTCGAAAGTTTCCGAGGTATATTTTGCATAACCTGGAACCGGCTTGCAATCAGGAAGCTTTCGAAGCATATAATCTACACGCTCTTTAGTGCCCTTATCTATTTCGCCTAAAATTTCGAAACCTGAAATTTTCCCTTTTGTATCGATTTCAAGAATCACTTTTACTTCTTCAATAGCTTGGCTCTTCTTCGTTCTAAATAAAAAAGGAGAATAGCTGTCAATCATATCTAAAGTGTTTTCTCTCCAAGCCCAATGCGTATTTAAATTTCGTGCAATGTTTTCTTCAACTACTGAAAGCTCTTCAATCTTTAAATCTGAAGGATTCGATGCATTGGTATTTTCAATTTGACCAACTACATTCTTTATAGTCAAATGATTATAGGCAATAGAGTTTGATTTCAATTCATCCTCATTGAATGCTCCCTGAGCCTCCATTCCAAACCCTATACTTGGTAATTGGAAGATCAGCGTCAACGCCAATAAAGTCTTTAAGGAATTAAGTAGCCAATTGATTTTCATAACCTTTTATTTAACTGACTCAAAAATACAATAATTAAAATTTAAAATACAAAAAATTGCATTTTAAATTTTTTTAAGGGAAACAAAAAAGTCTTGCCATAAGCAAGACTCTTTTCAGAATATAAACCCAAATATAACTTTAGAGATTAAAAGTTTCCTTTTGATGAATTAAAATTTGGCGATAAGACTCTTTCCAAATTTTAATTTGAAGAATTATCAATAAATCAAAATAATAAATTGAATACTCTTGTTGGGTCAAAGTAAAGTGTTTTTCATTTTAATTACAAATTGAAAAAAAAATTTTGCTATATTTTGAACAATCTCTAATTTACATGCGGATTCATTAAAGATCAGTTAAATACAACCCAAAAAAATGGATAAAATTTTAGATATTGACAACATCGACCTAAAGATAATTTCTCTTTTAAATGAGGATGCTAAGACTCCTTATACAGAAATAGCTAAAAAAGTGTTTGTCAGTTCCGGTACCGTGCACGTGAGAATGAAAAAACTGGAAGACATGGGAATCGTCAAAAGCGCCACTTTAAATATTGACTTTGCGAAACTTGGCTTTGATATTTCTGCCTTTTTAGGAATTTATCTTGAAAAAAGTTCGCTTTATGATAATGTGATCGAGCGATTAAAAGCAATTTCAGAGGTTGTTAGTGCTTATTATACTACTGGGAATTATTCAATTTTTGCAAAAATCATTTGCCGAGATACAAATCACCTTCGAATGGTCTTGGATAACATCCAGAAAGTAGATGGAATCGACCGTACTGAAACCTTAATTGTACTGGAAGAATCTATTAATCGGCCTATTCAGTTTTTTGATAAAGAAAAATAAAGTAATTAAGATCAAATCTAAATAACGTTTTTCTATTTCCTGGATTTTATAAAGTGTTGATAGCTCAGCACTTTTTTTTTGCTTAAAAACGCCTTTTCAGACTCAATAATGAACTGTTTGCATCGAATTCGTGTATAGTTGATAGAAAAATCAAATGACTGTGAACAATATAAATTCATTATATGTTGTACATTCGCAGTTAAAATGTAATTAGTCTAAATAACTCTGCAAACATGAGCAAAGACAATCAAATTTTAGAAGAGTTAACCTCCAAAGAATATGAGCATGGTTGGTCAGTTAACTATGAAGTTGACGAAGCGCCAATTGGCTTAAGTGAAGACACTATTAAATGGATCTCTGCAAAAAAAGAAGAACCCACTTGGTTACTTGACTGGAGGCTTAAAGCTTACAAAACCTGGTTGTCAATGGACGAACCGAAATGGGCCAATGTTCATTATCCAAAAATTGATCTTCAGTCTTTGAAATTTTACTCTGCTCCAAAGCAGTCGAAAAAGCCAAAAAACCTGAATGAAGTTGATCCTGAACTTCTAGATATTTATAAAAGACTGGGTATTAACCTCAACGAGCAAAAAAGACTTCAAGGGATTGCCGTAGATGCCGTTTTAGATTCAGTTTCTGTGGCTACTACTTTTAAAGATACGCTTAGCAAACTTGGCATTATCTTTTGTTCTTTTTCTGAGGCGGTAAAAGAGCATCCTGAGTTAATCAAAAAATATTTAGGCTCGGTAGTTCCAATTACAGACAACTATTATGCAGCCTTAAATTCTGCAGTTTTTTCGGATGGATCTTTCTGTTTTATTCCTAAAGGGGTTCGTTGTCCAATGGAATTATCCACTTATTTCAGAATCAATGCAGCCAATACTGGACAATTTGAACGAACACTAATTGTAGCCGAAGACGAATCTTATTGCAGCTATCTGGAAGGATGTACTGCCCCACAACGTGATGAAAACCAACTTCACGCTGCTGTAGTGGAAATCTATGCTGGGACTCATGCTGAAGTAAAGTATTCCACAGTTCAAAACTGGTTTCCTGGAGATAAAGAGGGAAAAGGTGGTATCTATAATTTCGTTACTAAAAGAGGTATTTGTGCAGGTGATCATTCGAAGATCTCTTGGACTCAAGTGGAAACTGGATCAGCAGTAACTTGGAAATACCCTTCCTGTATCTTAAAAGGTGATTATTCGATCGGAGAATTTTATTCAGTGGCAGTCACCAATAATTACCAGCAAGCAGATACTGGTACAAAAATGATCCACATTGGAAAAAACACGAAATCTAGGATCGTTTCCAAAGGTATTTCTGCTGGTAAATCTCAAAACTCCTACAGAGGCCAAGTGCAAGTAATGAAGCGTGCTACTAACGCAAGGAATTTCTCGCAATGCGACTCTTTATTAATGGGAGACAGATGTGGCGCTCATACCTTCCCTTACATTGACATCAACAATCCAAGTGCAAAAGTAGAGCATGAGGCAACAACTTCTAAAATCGGTGAAGACCAGATTTTCTATTGCAATCAGCGTGGAATAGCCACTGAAGATGCCGTAGCATTAATTGTCAACGGTTATGCTAAAGAGGTTTTGAATCAATTGCCGATGGAGTTTGCAGTTGAAGCACAAAAACTTTTAGCACTTACCTTGGAAGGCTCAGTAGGATAATCCTCCAAAATCCAATTGGAATTTAAGAAAATTGAAAATTTAGAATCATGTTAAGTATAAAGAATCTACACGCCTCTATTGAAGGTACGCCTATCTTGAGAGGAATTAATTTGGAAGTAAAAGCAGGTGAAGTTCACGCCATCATGGGCCCTAACGGATCTGGAAAATCGACACTCGCATCAGTTTTAGCAGGAAGAGAAGAGTACGAAGTAACTGAAGGTGAAGTCTCTTTCAATGGAAAAGACCTGTTGGACTATTCTCCTGAAGATAGAGCTAGAGAAGGCGTTTTTCTTGCATTCCAGTATCCAGTTGAGATTCCTGGGGTAAGTTCTACCAACTTCCTAAGAACAGCTGTAAATCAAGTACGGGAATACAGAGGTTTGGAGCCTTTAGATGCAGTTAAGTTTTTAACCCTGATGAAGGAGAAAATGAAACTCGTCGAGATTGATCAGAAATTACTCAGCAGATCCCTGAATGAAGGATTTTCTGGAGGAGAGAAAAAAAGAAATGAAATTTTTCAAATGGCGATGCTAGAACCAAAGCTTTCCATTTTGGATGAAACTGATTCAGGTCTAGATATTGATGCCTTGAAAATTGTTTCAAATGGCGTCAACCAACTGAAATCAAAAGATAATGCCACCATTGTAGTAACTCACTACCAGCGCCTATTGGATTACATCGTGCCAGATTATGTACACGTCCTTTATAAAGGTAGAATCGTGAAATCCGGTACCAAAGAGCTTGCGCTAGAACTGGAAGAAAAAGGATACGACTGGATTAAAGAAGCAGTCGATTCAGAAGCAACAGTTTGATTTTAACGCTAAGAAAAAAAGAAATGAGTACGCTAGTAAAGCAAGATAACATTGGGGATTTAGTCAATCAGCCTGTAAATGGCTTTGATTCGCTGCGATCAATTGCCAAGAACTCCTTCAATGAGCAAGGGCTTCCAAGACTTAAATCTGAAGAATATAAATTCACCGCTATTACCAAGAAAATTGAAGCTTCAATTTCAAATTTTTCTCAAGCTTCAGCAGTGGAAGTTTCAATGGAATCGGTTAATTCTGCAACATTTTCTGGCTTCGAAGGAGCAAAGTTGGTGTTTTCCAATGGTGTTTTTCAACCAAGGCTTTCTGACGAAATTGAAGGAGTAGCTATTTCTTTGCTTTCAGCCAATGAATCTATTCCTCTTGGAAGTATTGCAAAACCTGAAAAAGATCCTTTTGCTGCTTTAAATCAGGCTTCTTTTCAAGATGGGGTTTCTATTGTAATCCCTAAAAAGACCAAGTTAGCGCAGCCGATCTTACTCTTGTTTTTGAACTCTATTTCGGAAGGACAAATTGTTCAACCAAGAATTTGGATTGAAGGTGGAGATTTTGCTGAAGCTACCTTTATTGAGCAGACTGTAAACCTAACAGAGACTTCGCTATTTGTAAATAAAGTGGTTGAAATCAAAGGAGGAATTAACAGCCACCTTCATTATTATCGAATCCAAAATGAAGGAAAAAATTACATTGAAGCCAGCAATATTGAAACGGATATTCAAAAAGACTCCACGTTTAGCACTGTTCTAATTTCCCTTTCTGGAGATATGATCAGAAACAATCTGAGCTTAAATATTCTAGGAAGTAATTCTGAAGGAAACATGTACGGACTTTACCTATTAAATGGTAAAAGTCACGTAGATAACCACACCAACGTAGACCATACTGTTGCGCATGCAGAATCAAATGAGCTTTACAAAGGTATTTTAGCAGATCAGTCAAGAGGAGTTTTCAACGGGAAAATTTTCGTTCGACAAGACGCTCAAAAGACAAATGCATTTCAGCAAAACAATAATATTTTGCTTTCTGAAGATGCAGTTATCAATACTAAACCTCAATTGGAAATTTGGGCGGATGATGTGAAATGCTCACATGGCTGTACGACTGGTCAACTTGATGAGGAGGCCTTATTCTACCTTCAGGCGAGAGGTATAGGTAAAACACAAGCCAAAGGTTTACTATTATATGCATTCGCTGGCGAGGTTTTAGAACATATTGGTGATGAGGCATTCAAAACATATTGCACGAAATTGGTAGAGGAGCGCCTGGGTGCTAAATTTTAATCATCCATGAGTTTTGATCTCGAAAAAATCAGGGGCTTGTTTCCTGTACTTCATCAAGAGGTGCATGGCAAGCCTTTGGTCTATTTTGATAATGCTGCCACCACCCAAAAGCCCAATTCTGTTTTAGATGCTTTGAGCAACTATTACTTGAGGGACAATTCTAACATCCATCGCGGCGCTCATGCTTTGGCTGATCGAGCTACTCGCTATTTCGAAGCCACTCGGGAGACGGTAAAAAATTTTATCAACGCAAGAGAAACTGCAGAAGTAATTTTCACCAAGGGAACCACCGAGAGCATTAACCTTGTAGCTGCTACTTTTGGGAGATCATTCATCAACAAAGGAGATGAAATTCTAATTTCCACGCTGGAGCACCATTCGAATATTGTTCCTTGGCAGATGGTCTGTGAGGAAAGAGGAGCATTATTAAAAATTATCCCCATCAATGATGCCGGTGAAATTCTAGTTGAGGAATTTGAAAAATTACTGTCTCCAAAAACCAAGTTAGTAAGCATCGTTCATGCCTCAAATGCATTAGGCACGATAAATCCTGTTCAAAAAATCATCCAAGCAGCACATGCAATCGGAGCGAAAGTTCTCTTAGATGGAGCCCAAAGTTCCAGTCACTTGGAAATCGATGTGCAGGCTTTGGACTGTGACTTCTTCGCATTTTCCGCCCATAAACTTTATGGACCTACCGGTCTTGGGGTATTATATGGAAAACGAGAAGTTTTGGAGTCAATCCCTCCTTATCAAGGTGGAGGAGAAATGATTAAAGAAGTAACTTTTGAAAAGACTTCGTACAACGAAATCCCATTCAAATTTGAAGCTGGCACCCCAAATATTGGTGATGTTATCGCTTTCAAATCAGCCTTGGATTTCATCAATGATCTTGGAAAAAAGAACATAAAGGCTCACGAAGACGATTTATTAAGCTATGCTTCAAGCAGGCTTGGGGAAATAAAAGGGTTTATTCCAGTAGGAACAGCTTCTCAAAAAGTTAGTGTGCTTTCCTTCAATATCAATGGTATGCATCCTTATGATGTAGGTATGATGTTGGATGCAAATGGAATAGCTGTTCGAACGGGTCACCACTGTACCCAACCTTTAATGAAAAGATTAGGATTAGAAGGAACTGTCAGAGCCTCTTTTGCTGTTTACAATTCCAAATTAGAAATCGATAGCTTGGTCGAAAGCGTGACCAAAATCGCAAGAATTAAAAATAAATGAGTACCATAAGAGCTGTTCAAGACGAAATCATTTCTGAATTTGAAATCCTTGGGGATGACAAAGAATCAACCATTTACTTCATTATGGAGCTAGGTGCCGGAATGGAAAAGTTACCAGAATCAGCCAGAGTGGAAGACAATATAATTAAAGGTTGTCAATCCAAAGTTTGGCTCATCGCAGAAGAGCAAGATGGTAAAGTGCACTATTATGCAGATTCCAATACGGATATTACAAAAGGCTTGATTTTTCTCTTACTTCGCATTTTAAATGACAGAAGTCCTGAAGAAATTTTAAATGCAAATCTTGATTTTGTAGAACGAATCGGAATGGGTGCCATCATTGGTAGTCAGCGCTCAAATGGCTTTGCAGCAATGATCAAACAAATCAAATTATTTGCCTTAGCTATTCAAAGTAATCAAAATGCCTAATCAAATGGAAGCAGCTCAGAACGAACAAAGCGTAGGACAGATCGAAGGTTTGAAGGAAAAAGTAATTCAAGCAATCAAACTTGTCTATGATCCTGAAATTCCAGTTGACGTATACGAGCTAGGCTTGATCTATGAGATCACCATTTATCCTGTAAACAATGTGTATGTGCTGATGACCTTAACTTCACCGAATTGTCCTTCGGCTGAATTTATTCCATCAGAGATTAAAGATAAAATTCAGCAAATTCAAGGAATCAATAATGTGGAATTAGAGTTAACATTTGATCCACCTTATGCCCAAGACATGATGTCCGAAGCAGCTAAACTTGAATTAGGATTTCTATAATTGAACCAATAAAACTTACAATACTATGTATCCAGAGGATTTAATCGCTCCAATGAGAGCGGAACTTTCGACAATCGGATTTGAAGAATTCAGAACAGCGGCCCAAGTAGCTTCCCACCTTGGTCCTGATCATAAGGGGACAACTTTGGTTGTCGTAAATTCTGTTTGCGGATGTGCAGCAGGTGCAGCAAGACCAGGCGTTCGTTATGCAGTTGAAAATGCTAAAGTAAAACCTACTACCCTGGCAACTGTATTCGCAGGAAATGACCGTGAGGCAGTAGATAAGGTTAGAGAACTTTCCCTTCCCTATCCACCATCTTCACCTGCAATGGCTTTATTTAAAGATGGTGAGTTAGTTCACTTCATTGAGCGTCACCATATCGAGGGTAGAAATGCCAAAATGATCGGGGACCATTTAGTAGAAGTTTTCGAGCATTTCTGTAATTAATAAAAAGCCCTCTAGGGCTTTTTTTATAATTCCAGGTCAAAATTCCCGCTCTCCAAATTGGACGCTCTCCAAATTTGATCTATAAAATAAAATTGGGAGAAAATAATTTGGAAAAAATCATCAATTCAAACGATTATTTCCCCACCTAATGAATTAAAGTCTAAAATACTTACCGTTTTTGTTAACTTAACGGCTCTATTTGGGGTTTTAACCATTGAGCAATACAACTAATTAATTTATGTCTGAAATAGCTAAACTATCCTTCAAAGGACAAGAATTTGAATTTCCAGTGATAACCGGAACAGAACAGGAGTCTGCAATTGATATTGCAAAACTTCGTCAAGATTCAGGACTAATCACAATAGACCCGGGATACAAAAACACCGGTTCAACAAAAAGTGCCATTACTTTTTTGGATGGAGAAGAGGGTATTCTCCGATATAGAGGCTATCGAATCGAAGACCTTGCTGAGAAATCAACTTTCCTGGAAGTTTCTTACTTATTGATCTATGGGGAATTGCCTACTCAAGCTGAGTATCAGAAATTTTCTAAAGAGATCACACATCACACATTAGTACACGAGGATATTAAGAAGATTTTGGAGGGATTCCCATCCAATTCACACCCAATGGGCGTGCTTTCTTCCTTAATCTGTGCTTTGACTGCATTTTACCCGGATTCATTAAACCCAATCCGAAATAAAGAAGAAATTGATCTAAGCATTATCCGATTAATTGCTAAAATGCCAACTTTTGCTGCTTGGGCATTTAAAAATGAAATCGGACATCCTGTAAATTATCCTGATAATTCATTGGATTATTGTTCAAACTTCTTGAAAATGATGTTTGCACTTCCTGCTGAGAAATACGATGTGGACCCAGTGATTTCTTCCGCATTAGATAAGTTATTGATTCTTCATGCTGACCACGAGCAAAACTGCTCCACCTCTACTGTTAGAATCGTAGGTTCTTCTCAAGCAAGTATCTATGCGTCCATTTCAGCTGGAATCAATGCCCTTTGGGGACCTCTTCATGGCGGAGCAAATCAATCCGTAATCGAGATGCTTGAAGCGATCAAAGCTGATGGTGGAGACGCTAAAAAATATTTGGATAAAGCAAAAGACAAGAATGATCCTTTCCGTTTGATGGGCTTTGGTCACCGTGTTTACAAAAACTTCGACCCTCGCGCTAAAATCATCAAAAAAGCTGCAGATGACGTGCTTGAAAAATTGGGAGTAAATGACCCAGTGCTTGACATCGCAAAAGAATTGGAGCAGGCTGCTTTGAACGATCAGTATTTTATCGATAGACAGTTATACCCTAACGTAGATTTCTATTCTGGTATTATTTACAGAGCTTTAGGCATCCCAACAGACATGTTTACTGTGATGTTTGCACTTGGCAGATTGCCTGGTTGGATCGCACAATGGAAAGAGATGAGAGAAAATAACGAGCCGATCGGAAGACCTCGTCAAGTTTACGTAGGAGCTAATGAGCGAGATTACGTATCTATGAATAGAAGGTAAAAAATCATTTCTATAGCAATTGAAAACCAGCCAAATGGCTGGTTTTTTTTTGATATCGTTGTAATCAACAGGAATTTAACTCACTTTTGGAAACTGAAAACAACCAAACCAGTTTACCATGACAAACGCGTCGCTCGAGGAAGCAAAAAATCTAACTGCACAATTCACCACCAAGCCATCTAATGAAGAACTTCTAAAACTTTATGGCTTATATAAGCAAGCTACTGAAGGGGATAATTTGACGGAACGCCCAGGGGGATTTGATTTTAAAGCAGCTGCAAAATATAACAGCTGGTTAAATTTCAAAGGTCTTTCCGCAGAAGATGCGGCTAACCAATACATCGCTTTGGTAACTGATTTAGCAAAAAAATATCGTTAAGCACTTTAAAGCCTGATTCGTCAGGCTTTATTTTTTCGCTCAAACCAACTCGCTATAATTGATCCGGCAATTAACTGCTGAATATGGTAGAGCATCACTGGAAGCAAAACCAAACCTAATATTGCGGGATCTGGAAAAATAACTTTCCCTATTACCACACCTTGAACAAGCGATTTTTTGGACCCACAAAACAAGGCGGTGATCCGATCGGAGATACTGAATCCAAGTAATTTGCATAAGATCGATATTAGGAACCATATCAAGAAAAATAACCCTAACATCGAGGCACTGATCTGTAATAAGGTAGAAATCTGATATGGTGCAAAAACTTTCTGCGAAAATGACTGTGCAAAAGAGGTGTAAACAATAATCATGATCACCGTTTGATCTAAGTATTTCAGTTTGGATAAATGTGAAGAAATCCTAGGATAAATCACTCCATGCAGCAAAAGACCCAATAAGACGGGTAGAATCACTTTGAAAGTTAATTCCAAAATCGTAGCTGAAAAATCCATTTCCAAACCTGATGCGTCACCCAAAACCCCCATCCAAGCCGGTGTGATCAAAACGCCAAGTAAGCTCGAAATACTTGCATTGAATATTGCTGCCGGAATATTCCCTCGCGCTATCGACACCATCACAACCGATGCACTAACAGTAGAAGGCAAAACTGATAAATAACTGATTCCTAATTTAAAATCCTCAGCAATCCAAGGGCTAAAAGAAAGCAATAGCATTACCAGTACCGGAAAAAGCAAAAAAGTTGCACTTTGAATAAGCAAATGAAGTTTCCAATTTTTTAGACCAGATTTCAGCTGGACTGGATCGAGTTTTACACCGTAAAAGAAAAACACTAGCCCAATGCCAAGATTGATGATCATCTTCCATGGAAAGCCAGATTCTACAGAACCGTAGGTAGGAAATAACCAACCTAAAAAAATTGCAGTGAATAAGCCTAGCAGAAATCCATTGATCCCAACTTTTGCCAAAAGTGTTCTGATTTTTGAAAAACTCAAGAAAGGAGGCGTTTAAAATTATCAGTGAGTATTGCAGTTGCAATGGCCACATTGAGCGATTCTGCATGACCAAACCCTGGTATTGTTACCTTTTGGCTAACGTATTTCTCTAATTCTGGGGAAACCCCATTCGACTCATTCCCCATGAGAATTACACCCGGGGAAATCTTCTTCATTTGGTGGATATTTTGTCCATTCAAAAATGCTCCGTAAACAGGAACCTCCCATTTTTCAAATGCCTCTGCTAAATCTCCGTAAAAAAATTTAACTCGGGTAAATGAGCCCATACTCGCCTGGATAACCTTGGGATTGTAGAAATCGGCCGTTTGATTGGAAAAAATAAGGTGATTGATCCCATACCAGTCTGCAATTCTGATGATTGTTCCCAAATTCCCTGGAT
>JAHEBE010000183.1 GCA_024642365.1 Algoriphagus sp. | reverse complement strand
CGACGTGATTTGGATTAGATTTCAGCACAGCTTCAAAATCATCTAAGGCCCATTCCAAATAACCAGCTTTCATAAGCGCAAACCCTCTATTGTATCTTCCTACCGAATGATCTGGTTCGAACTGTACATATGAGTTAAAAGAAGCTGCGCAACCTAGCACATCGCCACGTAATGCTCTAACCATCCCTTGGTAATAATAGACTTTAGCAAATTTGGGGTTAAGGTCCTTGGCCATTTCCAAGAAAATTTCTGCTGATTCGTATTTTTGAAGCTGAAGCTGTGTTCGTCCGACTAGGTAAACGATGTCAAAATCATCTGCATCTATAGTCGCTGCCCGAAGTAAATAAAGCTCTGCATCTTTATATTTCTTTTCCTCAAAAAGTAACTTTCCTAATCCAGCGTAGGCTTGTGCGTAATCTTGGTCTAGCGCTATTATTCGCTCATAATCCTCTTTGGACTTATTTAATTCTCCAATTTCTTCATAGCATCTTGCCCGTAAATGAAGTGCTTTAATATCCGTGACATGAAAAAACAAGTAACTGTTTAATTCAGAAATTGCTTCTGTATATTCTTCTGCTTGGTATAATTTTTCTATGGTTTGTATATCTTCTGAGCAAGAAGATGTTCCAATCATAATAACTATAAAAATAGATATATTCTGTAAAAATCGTTTCATAACTAAAGAAAGTAAAAATTAAGTCTCAGAAAAAATAAAACATGTTAAAATTTCTGAGACTATGTTTTACAATACTCCTTTAGTACTAGGAAGTTGATTGATATTTTTTGAATCTCTCAAGACGGCCATTTTTATTGCCCGGGCAAGTCCTTTAAAAATAGCTTCGATTTTATGGTGTTCATTTTCTCCCTCTGCTTTGATATTGAGGTTGCATTTAGCAGTGTCAGAGAATGATTTAAAGAAATGATAAAACATTTCAGTTGGCATATCTCCAATTTTTTCTCGCTTAAAATCTGCATCCCAAACAATCCAAGGGCGACCCCCAAAATCAATTGCAACTTGCGCCAATACATCGTCCATGGGAAGTAAGAAGCCATAGCGATATATTCCTTTTTTATCTCCTAATGCCTTTAAATAGGCTTCTCCCAGTGCTAATCCGGTATCTTCTATCGTGTGATGCTCATCGATGTGCAAATCCCCTTTAACAGAGATTTCCAAGTCAGTGCTACCATGCTTTCCAAGTTGTTCAAGCATGTGATCAAAGAAATGAAGACCAGTAGAAATCTTACAATTTCCACTTCCGTCAAGGTTCAGTTTTATAGCAATTTCTGTTTCTGAAGTTTTCCGAATTACTTCTGAAGTCCTTGGCGGCATTTTCAGGTATTCATAGATTTTATCCCAGTCCGTTGTGCTAAAAGAAGCCTTTTCATGGGGCTCACCGATGAAGATGGCTTTTGAACCAAGGTTTTGTGCCAACTGGATATCCGTAACCCGATCTCCAATGACATAGGAGTTAGCCAAATCATATTCTTCAGAAAAATATTGAGTTAATAATCCTGTATTTGGTTTCCTCGTGCTTGCATTTTCGTGTTCAAAAGTTCGATCTACATGAATAGCTTTAAAAAACACGTTTTCCTGCTCCAGGGTTTTTAACATTTTGTATTGTGCCGGCCAAAAGTCTTTTTCAGGGAAGGAAGCTGTTCCTAATCCATCTTGATTGGTCACCATGACTAATTCAAAATCCAATTCTTCGGCAATTCGGCGTAGGTTGGAAATTGCTTTTGGTAGAAATTCCAATTTTTCTAAACTGTCTACTTGAAAATCACTCGGTGGTTCTTTGATAATAGTTCCGTCTCGATCGATAAACAATACCTTCTTTTTCATTTTAATGTCATTTTTTAGCTGCAAAAATGGTTTTAAGTGCTTCCAGTAGTCGATCATTCTCTTCCCGCTTTCCTACAGTAATTCGAAGACAATCCTCACATAGAAGCACTTTTGAACGATTTCTTACGATTACTTTTTGGTCTATCAAATCATCATAGACCTGAATTGCATTGGGTATTTTCACCAAAAGAAAATTGGAATCTGAGGGATGGATTTTAATTACAAAATCCAATGAGTTCAGTTTTGTTTGAAGTTCATCTCGTTCTTTGAGAATCTCTTGAGTCATTACTTTTACTTTCTCAAAATTACCCATTGCGGCCAATACCGTTTCCTGTGTCAAGCCAGATATATTGTAAGGAGGCTTAATCCGGTTAAGTATTTTAATTAATTCCTTGGAGCCGAAAGCCATTCCAAGTCTCAAAGAAGCTAGCCCCCAAGCTTTTGAAAAAGTCTGCATCACCACCAAGTTTTTGAAATTTTTCAACTCTGTAGTAAAACTTGGCTCATCACTGAAGTCGATGTAGGCCTCATCTATCACTACGATTCCGTCAAATTTTTTAAGGATATACAAAATGTCCTTCCTAGCAACCTTATTACCGCTTGGGTTATTTGGAGAGCAAACAAAGATAATTTTGGTATGCTTGTCCGTTGCTTGAATTATTTTCTCAGGTTCCAGCTGAAACTCCTTCGTTAAAGGGACTTTTCTGACTTCGACATTATTGATAGATGCACTCACCTCATACATACCATAGGTAGGAGGAAGTAAAATGACATTATCTTTTTCAGGAACACAGAATGCTCTAAAAAGTAAATCAATAGCTTCATCAGAACCATTTCCTAAAAATATTTGGGAGGGCTTAACTTTTTTAATTTCCGAAATTTTTTCTTTGAGTTCCTGCTGATAAGGATCTGGATATCGGTTAAAATCTTGATCTGTAATTGATCCGAAAGGGTTTTCATTTGCATCCAAGAAGACTCCTTCCTTACCGGTATATTCATCTCGAGCTGAGGTGTATGCCTGTAAAGTAGCAATATGAGGGCGCAATAATTTCTCTAAATTAAAACTCATGATTTCATCGCCTTTAGAGCTTTTAGACGAATAGTTACCGCATTTTGGTGTGCATCCAACAATTCGTTTTTAGCCATGATTTCGACAGTTGGTCCAAGTAATTTCAAACCTTCAGCTGTAATTTTTTGATAGGTAATTTTTTTCACAAAACTATCTAATGAAACGCCGCTATAATTTCTAGCATAGCCATAGGTTGGCAGGGTATGATTAGTCCCGGAAGCATAGTCTCCAGCTGATTCAGGTGTGAAATTTCCTACAAAAACGGATCCTGCATTGTAAATTTTTTCAATGACTTCATCTTCATTGGCTACCGCAATAATTAAATGCTCTGGAGCATAGAAATTAATCAGTTCTATGGCTTTTTCTTGATCTGCTAAAATGACTGCGCAAGAGTTGCTAAGGGCTTTTTTTGCAATATCTTTTCTAGATAGGCTTTTCAATTGAAGTGAAATTTCTTTGGATACTTTTTTTGCAAAAGCCTCTGTCGAAGTCACCAATACAACTTGTGAATCTACCCCATGTTCTGCTTGAGAAAGAAGATCTGAAGCTACAAATGCTGGAACAGCAGACTCATCTGCATAAACCAAAACCTCAGAAGGACCAGCTGGCATATCTATAGCAACACCAAAGGTCGTTGCGATTTGCTTTGCTGCTGTTACATATTGATTACCAGGCCCAAAAATTTTATCCACTTGTGGTACTGATTCCGTTCCAAAGGTCATTGCAGCAATCGCCTGAGCTCCGCCACATTTGATGATTTTAGTAATTCCGATTAAATCCGCTGTAAATAAAATGGCTGGGTGGATTTTTCCATGACGGTTTGGTGGTGTACACAATACAATTTCAGAACAACCAGCCAATTTTGCAGGAACTCCCAACATCAACACTGTGCTAAAAAGTGGGGCTGTCCCTCCTGGGATGTATAACCCAACTTTTTGGATGGGCACACTTTTTCTTCTGCAGACCACTCCGGGCATGACTTCTTCTACCAACTCTGCGCTGGCTTGCAAACTATGGAATCGCTCAATATTTGCTTTTGCCACTCCAATTGCCTGTTTCAATTCTGAAGACACCTCTGCAACACCTTCTTTAATCTCTTCAGGACTAACTAGTAATGTCTCTAATTGGACATGATCAAATTCGTGTGCAAATTTAATAAGTGCCTTGTCACCAGATCTTTGAACTTTTTTTAAGATAGGCTTGACAATTTTGTTGATCGCTTTTGTCTTAAAAACCGGTCGTGCAAGTTCTTTATTCCAAGAAGACTTAGTCGGATTTAGTAAAATTTTCATCAGGATAAATTCAGATAAAACTTAAAAAGGTTGGGATCAAATAATCATTTTCTCAATCGGTACTACCAAAATACCTTCTGCTCCAGCAGCCCGAAGTTCCTCGATATTTTCCCAAAATTGATCTTCTTGAAGTACAGAGTGTACTGAAGACCAACCCGCTTGTGCCAAAGGAAGAATAGTTGGACTACGCATTCCGGGAATAAGACTCACTATTTTTTCCAAGGATTCATTTGGAGCGTTCAGCAAAACATATTTATTGCTTTTACCTTTCTGAACTGCATTAATTCTGAAAAGAAGCTTGTCTATGATCTCTTGCTTCCAAGCTTCAAGTTTAGTGTTTGCAATCAATACCGCTTCTGATTTGAAGATTTCTTCAACTTCCTTTAAGCCATTCATCATCAAAGTGGAACCAGAACTTACGATATCACAAATTCCTTCAGCTAGGCCTATACTAGGGGCTATTTCTACGGAACCACTGATTTCATGAATGGATGCAGATACATTTACTTTCTTTAAGTAATCACTTAGAATTTTCGGATAGGAGGTAGCTATATTTTTGCCTTCAAAGTAGCTCACTCCCGGATAGGCTTGACCTTTTGGAATGGCTAAGGATAGCCTACATTTCGAAAACCCTAGTTTTTTTAGTGTTAAGACTTCTTTGTCCTTTTCCACTAATTCGTTTTCTCCGACTATGCCCAAATCTGCTACTCCATCGGCAACATATCCAGGAATATCATCATCTCTAAGGAATAAGAATTCGATTGGGAAATTGGTGGAAGTGGATTTGAGTTTGCCAGTTCCATTATAGAATTTGATGCCACATTCTTTGATGAGGCTAAGTGAATCGTCAGATAGTCTGCCGCTTTTTTGCACGGCAATACGGATTATTTGTTCCATGTGAGCAAGTTACGCTAAGAATTAATTTGGAGTTAAAAATTTTGGCGAACCGCAGAATCCCTATCATCGACGGCGCCGGGTGGTGTGTTTCATTCCTTAAACGGAATGATGGAAATGGTGCAGCAAATGTGCTTGCTGACAAGTTGATAAAAAGTCAATATTTCTATTGTTGTTTTCCATTCTGAAAGCAAAGATAAGGACCGCAATAAAAGATGCAAATCTCAAATCGTTTAATTTGAAGCAAAATCACCTTTTATTCAAAAACCCATTTTAATTTTTCCTTTTTATATTAGATTCAAATTATGCCTTGGGCGGCTTAAAAAACCCATATAATGATGCAAACTAGAAAAACACCAGTTCTCTTAGGAACATTTATTTCTTGGATGCTTTTTGCTTTAATAGGCTTTGGAATGTGGGGTTGTCCTACTTACAACGTCTGGCAACAAGAGATGAGCGGTAGAGCTGAATTTGCCAAAGCGGAGCAAAATAGAAGAATTTTAATTGAAGAGGCTGCGGCGAATTTGGAAGCTGAAAAGCTGAATGCTCAGGCAGAAATCGAACGAGCGAAAGGTGCCGCTGAAGCAATCAAAATCGAAAATGGCTCTATTTCAGAAAAGTATATCCAGTATTTATGGGTGAGACAGCAGAAAAACCTTGGGGATAAAACAGTGATTTATATTCCAACTGAGGGGAATCTACCGATTCTTGAAGCTGGAAGACTTCCTAAAATTCCCAACATCAACAATATGGACAATTAATAACTTTCATACTTCCAATTAAAAAAGCTCAATTTGAAAGAATTGGGCTTTTTTATTGGTTCAAATTCAGATCACCTTTATCTAAATGGTTTTTGATCCCACTAAATGTGAATTCCGCGATCAATTGATAGCCAAGATCTGAAGGATGTACCCCGTCTGTCGCGAAAAAACCATCTACCAAATCCACTCGAATTTCTTCAAAAATAAGTTTCGAATTTGACTGTGCGAGTTGAAACATTTCAGTCCTTAGAAATTCTCGCTGCTTGAACAAATAACTTTTCATCAAGGATGAAAATGCAGGAAAAAGGTGGACAGGTGGAATATCAGCTAGATAAATCCAATTTGGCTGAAATGCTTCTTCAAGTGAATCAATTAAAGTTTGAAGGGACTTTGAAAAAGTTTTGGGACTTGATATTTGAAAGCAATCATTTGCCCCGAGGAAAATTACAATTCCTTCTTTCCGT
>JAHEBE010000182.1 GCA_024642365.1 Algoriphagus sp. | reverse complement strand
GCGACGGATCTTTTGAATACCATGGTAATCAATAAGACGGTAACTGGAAATGATTTCTCTTACACAAGTGCTGATTACTATGAAACTCAAGTCTTCCGTATCGGATATACCTATAAGTTTTAGATTTTCATCAAGTAGCTTCTAATTCAAAATAATGGTTTTTTTAGCTAAAAAAGATTGTAGCCTCATAAAGGTTGTGGTAAGAGTATTTAGGTAAGCTATAAATATTCAATAGTTTAAAATTCTTTTTGATTTTTGGGATTGAATCAGGCAATGTTTGACTTGAAATTGTGTGAGTTTAAATCCAAATTAACCAAGAGTTTTTTATAAAAATCAACGAATATTGAACAGGTCTGCTGACTTCAGATATAATTTTAATTGAATTCTAAATTTTGAAAAAATCCAAAATGCCTTGGTGATTAAATAGGAGAAAGGTATAAATTCATTCAAGGAAATTGATAGATAGCCACTAAGCTATTGTCGATCAGATACTTTCCGAAATTCCCCAATGAAGCAAATCTTTTGTATTTTCATGATCCTTCTTATTCATAGCCAATTGAATATAGAGAATGCCATTGCCCAGGATAATCCTATTGGAGATGGTAGGAAGATTTTGTCTTTGAGCGCAGCAGACACCTTGCAAGCCGACTCTTCCAAGATCATAGAAGATGCTCCGTTGGATATTGGACAGGATCGTGGTTTATTTATCGTGGCCCCCGATCAAAAGTTGCAGCTTAGGATTCTAGGCTCAGTCCGATATCTGGTGGTATATGATGGGATTAACCTTCCCAGCAAGAATTCATTCAATACATTTGAAATTCCAACTCCTACCACCGGCAAAAGGATCCCGAATTATTACAATGGCTTAGAACAAACACGCCTTGGTTTTGAGATCACTAGGCAAACTGGTATAGGGAATGTCTTTATTAGATTAGAGACAGATTTTGCTGGAGCAAATGGATACAGGATTAGGCATGCATATGGGCAAATGGGCAGTTTTCTATTTGGGCAGACCTGGAGTCTGTTTTCCCATCTAAATGCTTTGCCGTCCATGGTGGATTTTGCAGGGCCTACAGGCTCCGTGGTGGCAAGGACTCCACAAATAAGATACACCTTGCCAAGGCTAATAAAGAAAACTAATATCGCGGTTGGTTTGGAGTTTTTTCCCCCTGACCTCAATATTCCGGACTCTTTGCAAATCGAAAGTTTTCAATTAATACCTGATATCACTATTAGAGCCAATCGAAGTTTTGATTGGGGGTCGGCTCAGTTGTCTGGTATTATTCCCATTCTATCAGGAAGGAATGGAGATGATTTAGGCATTGTTGCTGGATGGGGCCTATCTGGATCTGCCATTCTAAATTCATGGTACAGTGGCAAGTGGTATTTTCAGGGGGTTGCCGGTCAGGCTATATCCCGCTATTTTACGGAGCTTCAGGGGAAAGGATTTGATATTCAATTTCCTCCAGGTGGTAATTATACTACTCCATTTACCTTTGGTTTTTATGCGACATACGAACATACTTGGCATGAGGCCTTGTACTCCAACTTTACTTATGGTTACGTGAGTCTAGAAAAAAAATCTTTTACACCTGAAAATATCTATAACAAAGGACATACAATGAAAATGAATACCTTTTGGGATGTAACAGATGGAGCGAAAACCGGAGCCGAATTGACGTGGGGAAAGCGAGAGAACAAGAATGGCATTAACGGAAATGCATTTAGATTTAATTTGTTATTCTATTATGATTTTTGAAATGTATTTAGACAAAAGATTGGAGTATACTCTCTAAATGGCTATTTAAATGGATTTAACGGTGTATCTAACATTTAGATGGATGGAACTTACTAGATTACACTAGCCAAAAAATTTAGTTAATTCTCACTTAAGTGTCCTTAGAGTAAGATTTCATTCTCAGGAATATTTCTTCAATTCGAGTACTTTGTTTTTACATGTTTATTGCACCCCAACTATTACATGCAATTGAACCCTTAATTTGACTATATGGATGCTACAAAAAAAATTGGGTCTCCGATCTATATCGCTGCATTTATTATCATCATATCAGGAGTCATGTATGCTCAATCATTGGTAACACCAATGCTATTGGCTCTCTTTATAAGTATTGTTTGCGCACAGCCGATTTACTGGTTACAGAAAAAAGGAATCTCTCAAGTATTGGCGATAGTCATTGTGTTTGTGGGTATTTTAATTCTGTTTTTTGGTTTTGGGGAGTTAATCGTGAATTCTCTTTCTTCATTTTCAGAAAAGGCCCCCCTTTATGAAAAGAATCTCAGTGAAATGTTGGCCTCAGTTACTCAATTTTTTGGCGAAAGAGGGGTGGATACTTCTCTTCCCGAAATTTCCAAGCTATTTGATTTATCTAGGATAATGGGATTTACAGCAGGGTTTTTAAGCCAACTGGGTGGATTTCTCGGAAATTCTTTTACTATCTTTTTCTTGGTGCTATTTCTATTATTGGAATTAGATAGCATACCTATAAAAATCCGGGCAATCGTTCAAGGCTCAACAGATTCCCTAAAATTCTTTAATGTGATCGGGTCCAGCATTCGCCATTACCTTTCTATAAAAACCTTTACCAGTCTATTGACAGGTATTTGTGTCTGGATATTGCTTGCAATCGTTGGTGTGGATTATGGGATTCTGTGGGGACTTTTGGCATTTCTTTTAAACTACATACCCAATATAGGTTCTATCCTTGCTGCCATTCCTGCTGTCCTGTTCGCTGCTATACAAATGGGTTTTGGAGGTGCTTTTTGGACTATTTTGATTTTTGTGGGAGTCAATGTAGTGATCGGAAATGCGTTAGAGCCAAAGATGATGGGTAAAGGCATGGGGCTTTCGACCTTTGTTGTTTTTTTCGCCCTTATTTTTTGGGGATTTATTCTTGGTACTGTCGGGATGTTCCTCTCCGTCCCTTTGACGATTGCAATTAAAATTATGTTAGAACAAAACCCAAACACCAAGGGAATTGCAATTGCCCTAGGCACACAGCAAGAAGCAGAGGCAATAGTAAATCAAAAAACAAAATCTTCTTCATCAGAATAAGACTTGTATCTTCCTAGGGCTCAAACGGTGTAGATTTATGTCACCTTTAAAAGTCTTCAATCCTAGAAGGATCATTAAAAGATTCACATAAAAAGATGGATATTTATTAATCTACTTGGAGCTTCGAGTTTACTTTTAAGCTTCACAGAAATGCTTAATCTAGGGACTGTTTGTTTAATATCAAGGTAGTGGTTTCTTCAATGGTTCATTTTAAATTGACCTTGTTATAAATGTAAATTGACTCCGGTATTCTCTTTTTTTTTGGTATTCTAGTGTTTACTTTAGAACTTAATTAATAAATAGAAGCCTGGAAGTGAATATTAAATTGCTTAGACAATTACTTTTTCAAATCATCTTTTTCGGATGTTCCTACGGTTTAGCCGCTCAGGGCATTGTTCCTTATTCATTTTCTTCAAAAGTTACTGGTATTGAGCATTATACGATCTCTAATGGTCTGGCCTCGAATTGTGTAGACCAAGGTTTTTTTGATTCAAGGGGAAGACTTTGGGTCAATCCATGTAGAGATGCTGCAAGAGAATTTAGATTGTCATTTTTTCAATATGATGGCACCCGGAGCTTTCTTTATAGCCTAAAGCCAGATTGGCTTTCTGAACAGGCCATGGCTCCTGTGCTATATCTTTTAGGAGAAACATCAAATGGTTTTCTTTATGGTGCTGATCGGGAAAATAAGTTTGTTTTTTATTGGCATCCGGATTCACGGGAGCAACGCTTTGTCAAATTAAAGTCGGAAGAGGTTCTATTGAATATGGATTCGGATGAAAACGGTGAAATCCTAGTCCTAACCTTGAATCATGCAAATGAAACCTATTTTGTCACGAACTTAACAGACGATTCAAGGGAAACTTTCAACATTCAACTTGACTTTGCCGGGGACTTCATTCCCAATACTCCCAGTCAATTTGCTTATCCTTTTGAGGTGACTTCGAATAAAGGGTATTTCTTCCATCAGCGAAAAGGATTAGTCCAATTCGATCGAAAACTAAAGAAGGTAAGCTACACTCCTTGGAAAGATTATACCAATATTTTGCCTGTTCTGACCAATTACCTGGATGTTCCAGTACCTCGTGAATCTGCTACTCAGATTCCGAAAACCAGTTTGGAATGGAAAATTGTAGAGCTGAATAAAGACCAAATCCTTCTTTTCCTGGGGATGCAAAATGGTTTTTTCACTTTTGAGGGTTCCACAAATACTCTCACACCTCATCATTTTTTAAATGATCAAGTCCTTGTTCGAAATAAGGGAGGGGAGGGCGAAATGATTAACCGGGTGGTGAAAGGAGTGGCGGGTGGTGGGGATTTGCTCCGCGTTTATTTTACCAAGGACCAGGCAAATAACCTGTTAATCACTTCTGGATATTTTGATCCATGGACAGCTACAAAAAAAATTGAGTACTATAAATCGGTTTTAAGAGATGAAAAAGGGGCGTGGTACGATTATTCCGAGCCGATGCAGGCTTTGAATAATTCAAACGAAACTTCATTTCATGTCCCCGGAGGATACTTTAGTGGCGATTTAAGATACGAATTAGGATCCACCACAGTTCAAGAGGGATTGGCCATTTTAGGATTGCAATCAGACTTGGAAATAAATACCATAAAGTTGTTTCCAACCTATCGTGCCAGTACCATAAAAAACCTGGACAACAACACTTTACTGATTAATTCTGACCTTCAAGTACAGAGATTTGAAAAGAAGGACGGGAAGTGGTCTATCGATTTGACTCAAACCACGCATCAATCGCGGATCCAAAACAATCGTCTGATTCCAGGTGGGTACCATATTCAGGCCAGGGATTTTTCTCCCCTTATTATTAAAGACGAAAAAGTTTGGATGTCCGCTGCATGGTATGAACCAAAAGAGAGAACGGGTTTACAATGGTACGATCCAAAGACAAATGAGTCAGATCATATTCCTATTGAGGTAAAATTCCAAAAATTTGTTTTCATCAATGAGGATGAAGCTGTCCTTTTTACGGATTATGGGACTTTTGAACAAGAAGGAGAAATATACCTCTTCAATCTAAAGACTAAAGAGCTACGACCATTTTTAGTTAATCAAAAGCCTTTCAGTATTGGAGCTTTGGTGAATGACATATTTTTGGATGAGCAAAATTTGCTTTGGGTAGGTACTCAAAACGGCTTTTGGCAACTAGATATTTCAGAAGGAAAAGTCTCCGATTTCAATCGGCAACAGGAATTAAAGAATAAAAATATACTTGCTATCAGCAAAGGCGAGAATGGGGAATTTTGGCTAGGTACAAATAAATCAGGAGTACTTATTTTCAACCCCGTTTCTGGAAGAGTAAAACAGATTACGGAAGCACAAGGTCTTTCAAATAACACTGCCGTCGGCATCCTGGTAGATGATGATCAAAATCGGTGGGTGTCCACGAATAAGGGAATCACCATCCTGGATGCTCATGGGAAGGTACTGCGCATTCTCAAAAAAAATGATGGGTTGGGTAGCGATAACTTTAATCATTCTTCATTCGCCAAGCTCCCAGATGGACAATTAGCTTTTGGAGGTACAAGCGTAGTTAGCATTTTTAATCCTAAACAGGTACTTGAAATTTTATCCAAAAGGAAACCCTTGGAAATCTATCTGACTGGCATATCCTATACTGAGAGGTATACAAACCAAAGGATTGACTTGCAAGGATGTCTTGGTGCAAACGAGGTTTTAAATATTCCTGCTGCTCAGCGGTATTTGAATCTCGATTTTGCCATATCTGACTATGTTAATCTGCAAGAACATAGATACTTTTACAGGATATTGCCCAAGGGCTATTCAAATGAACAAGCTGCAGAAACCCCATGGACCAACATAGGGTCCGAATCCCAACTTACCATCAATAATTTGCCTGCTGGAGAACACGTTGTACAAGTTATCGGCAGTGATGTCCACTCCAATCAAGTTATTGCTCCTATACAAGTCCAAATACATGTGGGAGAGTTTTTTTATCGTCAACCGTGGTTTTATGTGCTGTTGGCCATACCTTTTGTTTTTGCTATCCTGGTTTGGATCAGACTCATCAATACTGAAAGAGGGCGACTTGAAATCGAAGTGGATAGACGGACAGCTCAGATTCGAAAGGATAAAACAACCATAGAAAAGCAAGCCATTCAATTACAAGAACTGGATGAAGCCAAATCCCGATTTTTCACCAATATTTCGCATGAGTTTCGTACTCCACTTACGGTGATTATGGGTATGTCGGAGCAAATCC
>JAHEBE010000181.1:5075-6353 GCA_024642365.1 Algoriphagus sp. | reverse complement strand
GCCAATACATCAACCTTCTGGCACTTAGAAAATTTTCGATCGAATAAATACCTTTTTCTTCAATAACGACTTGATCATCTTTGACGTCCATCATTTTAATAATTCGATCAGCACCAATGGTTCCTTCGGAAACTCCAGTGAAAAAACAATCCCGCTGTAGGTAATCTAATCTATCAATATCTAACTGGCTGGACACGAGTTGATGAAAGAATTTCCGTTCGTATTGATTCTTAAAAATTCTTAAAGCGAGGTCCAATTCACCTCCTAATTTTTGATTTAAGAGTTCAATAGTTAGAAGCGAAAGTGATTCGTGAGGTACACCTTTAAGTAAGCTGTACTCCAAAGCATGGGAAAATGGACCATGTCCGATATCATGAAGCAAAATCGCAATTAATGCAGCTTCATATTCTTGCTCTGAGATTTCGTTGCCTTTTATGCGTAAATTGTCAAGAGTGATGCTCATCAAGTGCATCGCTCCTAAAGCATGATGGAATCGAGTATGCAGTGCTCCTGGATAGACAAAGTCGGTAAGGCCTAGTTGCTTGATTCTCCTAAGTCGCTGAAAAAAAGGGTGGTCGATAATTTCAAAAATCAACTCGCTTGGGATTGTAATAAATCCGTAAACCGGGTCATTTAGTATTTTCTGGCTTTTCAAGGAGGCCGCGTTTGTTTGACTCAAAAGTAATTATAATTTTAAAAGAAACAGAAATAGCCATGTCACATACCTCTACGATTCTTTGGGCAGACGATGAAATTGATCTTCTCAAGCCGCATATCCTTTTCCTTCAACAAAGGGGCTATGAGATTACAACCGTTAATTCTGGAATAGATGCCATTGAGGAAGTTGAGAAACAGAACTTTGATGTAATTTTTTTAGATGAAATGATGCCTGGGATGACAGGCCTAGAAACGCTTCAACAAATCAAGCTCCTCAAACCTCAAATCCCGGTAGTTATGATTACCAAGAGTGAGGAGGAGCATATTATGGATGATGCGATCGGTGGTAAAATTGCTGATTACTTAATCAAGCCGATCAACCCAAGTCAGATTCTATTATCTGTTAAAAAATTACTTCAGAATAAGCAGCTCATTGACGAACGGACCACACAAAGTTATCAGCAGGATTTTATGAATATCAGCATGGCTTTCGGGGATGCGGAGGATTATAGAGACTGGTCAGATATCTATAAAAAGCTGACTTATTGGGAAATGGAAATTGATGAGACGGAAAATAAAAGTATGCTTGAGGTGCTAGAATCTCAGAAAATTGAGGCAAAT
>JAHEBE010000181.1:0-4975 GCA_024642365.1 Algoriphagus sp. | reverse complement strand
TAACGACGAGTTGGTTTGAGCACTCTTCGCTTTTTGAATTGCTAAAAAAGATTCATGCCGCCGGTGCAGAAGTTGTTATCACTACAGACCATGGTACCAAAAGGGTCAATAAACCTTACCGAATTGTTGGGGACAAAAATGTGACCACGAATCTCAGGTACAAGCAAGGTAAAAACCTTAATTTTGAGCCTGGAAAGGTTTTTGAAATTAGAAAACCCGAAGAAGCCAAGCTGCCAAAATTGAATGTATCGTCCAGTTATGTTTTTGCAGTGGAGGACTACTTTTTTGCTTACCCGAATAATTACAATTATTATGTCAACTTCTATAAAGATACTTTTCAACATGGAGGTGTATCTTTGGAGGAAATGATTGTTCCAATTGTACACTTATCCCCAAAATAATTCGAGTTTGATTAAGCTTTCCTATGAGTTGGAGGAGATAGGTTTTGCCGCTAAAAAACTGATTGAATTGGCTGGAAATGAAAAAATCTGGGTATTCAAAGGTGAGATGGGAGCTGGCAAAACCACTTTGATAAAGGCTTTGGCAAAATCCTTTGAGATTGTTGATCAAGTCAGTAGCCCAAGTTTTGGAATCGTAAACCACTATTCAAATAATGAAGGGCTTGAATTTTATCATTTTGACTTTTACAGAATAGATGATCCGCTTGAAGCCTTGGATATCGGAATAGAAGAGTATTTTTATAGTGAAAAATATTGTTGGCTAGAGTGGGCAGAGCGGATCGGTTCATTCTTGCCAGATCAATTTTTCCTAATTGAGATTCTTATCGATTCTCCAACGCAACGGACCCTAAAATTACAACAGATAAACGATGGCGACTGAAACTACCCCACTTACTGCAGTAGGTTTGATTCCAAAAGAATCTCCTTTGAAAGTCAATAAAAGTGGACAACAGCTGACTGTTGGGCTCCCAAAAGAAATTTCTGATCAAGAGAAGCGAGTGGTTATTACACCTGAATCTGTAGGATTATTAACTAATAATGGCATCCAAGTCATCATCGAATCCGGTGCTGGATTGTATGCGAAATTCAGTGATCAAGATTATTCTGATGCAGGGGCAAAAGTTTCCTATTCTAGGAAAGAAGTTTTTGCTTCTGAGGTGGTTTTGAAAGTAGATCCTCCATCAATCGAAGAAATTGGATTTATGACTCAGGGGAGTTGTTTAATCTCAGCCTTACAAGCCGGCATGCAATCCAAAGAGTTTTTTGTAGCGCTCAACGAAAAGAAAATAACAGCTACAGCTTTTGAATACCTTGAGGATAAAGTGGGGGGGATGCCAGTAGTTAGGGCAATGTCAGAAATAGCAGGAAGTACTGTAATGCTGATTGCCGCCGAATATTTATCGAGTGTAAGTGAGGGCAAAGGATTGATCATGGGAGGAGTGACAGGTGTACCTCCTACTCAAGTAGTGATTATCGGAGCTGGTACAGTTGCCGAATATGCAGCGAGGACGGCTTTAGGACTTGGAGCTTCTATCAAAGTATTTGATAATCATATCTACAAATTGAGACGGTTGAAGCAATTGTTGGGACAGCAGATTTATACTTCTACTATTGATAATTTTAGCCTGAATCAGGCCCTTTCAGAGGCAGATGTAGTTATTGGAGCCTTACGTGAGGAAAAAGGGAGGAACAAAATTGTTGTTTCTGAAGAAATGATTGCCAATATGATGCATGGAAGTATTGTTATTGATGTTTCTATAGATCAGGGTGGATGTATAGAAACTTCCCGAATGACAACGCATCAAGATCCTGTGTACTCAGTTCACGATATTATCCATTATTGCGTTCCAAATATTGCTTCACGTGTTGCAAGAACTGCTTCCTATTCCCTGAGCAATATTTTTACCCCAATCATTCTTCAAATGTCCGAGTTAAGAGGTGCAGAAGAAATGATTTTTAACTACAAGTGGTTTTTGAGAGGGGTATATACCTATCGCGGAAGTTTGACGAATGCCTATTTAGGCAGGAAGTTTGGTCTAAACCATAAAGAACTTCAGCTATTATTGGCAGCGAGGTACTAAATTTAAGAAAGTAGATTTTGTCTAAGCAAAAACTCTAATTGCTCATTTGCTTTAATCAAAGCTTGTGTTAATCGCTCATTCTCCCTTCTTAGGGTATAGATTTCAAATGCGTTTTTGATTACAGTTCGTAAGTAATCTTCTTCCCAAGGTTTGGTCAAATAGTGATAAACTTGCCCTTTGTTTATTGCGTCAATTACTGCTTGAATATCTGTATAGCCAGTTAATAAAATCCGGATAGGGCTTGGGTAAATTGGGATAATCGATTCCAAAAATTCTACTCCAGTTTCCTCAGGCATCCTCTGATCGGTAATGATCAAATCAATTTCTTCGGTTTTCAGAATTTCTCTTGCCTCAGGCGCACCTATTGCTAAAAAAATCTTGTAATCTCTTCTAAATGTAGCCTTAAATGCCTGAAGATTATTTTCTTCGTCATCGACATATAAGATTCTAATTTTTTCTTCAGGTGTTGATTCCATCTAGCAAATGTGGCTAAAAATTGATTATCAATTTTTAAAAATAGGACTTTTTTTAAGCAAAAACCAAGACAAATTCAATCGACTATTAAATTCTTATCTTTTTAAAAAGTATCTCAAAATTCAGGAAATAAATAATAATGCTTTTAATTGGACTTATAGTTGAAAAAATTAACTTTATGTCTGCTAACATCCGAATCACCAATTAACTAATGTTTGATAAATCAAATCTTGATTTTGAAAATCAATCTCTTCCGATCATTTACAAGCTTACTAATCAAGAAGATTTAGAAGCGATTGAAAAGTTAAGAAAGTCAACAAACATAGAATTTATTGATAAGCTTGACCAGCAGGTTTTTGAGCTTTTAAAAGCAAAAAACGCAGGAAACTCTTATTCTGACGATGAAATTTGGGAGAAGGTTCCGAGCTTTTTTGAGAAAAATCCAAGGTCTGAGTATGGAAATTGGATTTATTATCCCTGGAAATTTAAGGTAGTCAGGCTTTTACCTGAAAGTGATTTTGTCTTTGTACGAACCCAACGAAATAATTACAAGATCACTCCTTCTGAACAAGCCGAATTGGCCCAGAAAAAAATTGGAATTATAGGTTTATCTGTAGGTCAAAGTATTGCGCTCACAATCGCCCTAGAACGAAGTTGCGGTGAACTAAGACTTGCTGATTTTGATACCTTAGAATTAAGTAATCTAAATCGGATAAAAGCAGGAGTTTTAGATTTAGGAGTCGAAAAAATCACTATTGCAGCCCGGGAAATCTCTGAAATCGACCCCTATTTAAAGTTGACTCTTTTCTCAAAAGGTATTTCTGAAGATAATATTGATGATTTTCTTCAAAAGAATGGGGATCTAGATTTGCTAATCGATGAATGTGATAGTCTTGATATCAAGATCTTAGCTCGAGAACGAGCGAAAAATTTTGGAATTCCAGTTTTGATGGAAACATCAGATCGAGGAATGCTTGATGTGGAGCGATTTGATTTAGAACCTGATCGTCCAATTCTTCACGGTTACATGGGACAAATTAGAATTGAAGATCTAAAAGAATTGACCCAATCTCAAAAAGTAAGCATAGGCTTAAAAATTACTGGAGCGACGACGATTTCAACACGAATGAAAGTTTCGCTTTTGGAGATTAACCAAACTATTTCTTCTTGGCCCCAATTGGCTTCAGCCGTATACCTAGGAGGTGCAACCGTCGCGCACGTAGGGAGGAAATTACTTTTGAATAACACAGTTAGATCTGGAAGGTATTATGTCGATCTGGATGAAATTGTCAAAATAAAGAATCCCCCAATTATCGAAAAACATGAATCGGTCGGGACTTCAAAAGACTATTTCATTAAAAAGCTACCCGCATCTAATCTTGAATCCAAAATAATACTAGCGGCTGTAGAGGTTGAACAGTTAATAGAAAAGGCAAACTTAGCTCCATCTGGAGGAAATTGTCAGCCTTGGATTTGGATTTATGATCAAAGGGGAGTTTTACATCTGTTCCATGATAAAAAGCGGAGTCATTCTCTATTGGATTTTAAAGGAACTGGCTCCTTAATTGCATTTGGTGCTGCGCTGGAAAATCTTCGCTTAGCATCAGCTGCGAAAGGCTTGGCTGTAAGGATAATTACTCAGATCAAATCATTTGGTGAGGAATTAATTGCCTCTGTTGTTTTTGAATCAAAATCGGAGACTTCACTTGATGTGCCTTTTAAAGAGTTAGCATCTGGAATTGAAATCCGTACGACCAATCGAAGAAATGAAGAACGAGTCGAAATAGAAAAAACTAAGCTAAGCGAGTATGAAAGGATTGCATTTGAAAGTGGGTCGCTAGTAGAATCGGTTACAAGTATTACCGATCTACAAAAACTAAGTGAAGTGATCGGTGGAATGGATCGGATGCGCTTGTTTCACAGTCAAGGTTACCAAGATTTCGTCAATGAAATTAGATGGTCTCAAGAGGAAGCGATCTCTACCAGCGATGGAATCGATATAGCGACTTTAGAGTTGACTAAAACAGATCAAATTGTAATGGGACTGATCAAAGATCCGGAGACCATGGAATTTTTTAGAAAATTTGATTTAGGTAATGGCTTGGCAAAAATATCAGATAAAACGTTACTTTCGGCTTCAGCAGTAATGATGATACAAGCGAAGGAATTTACACCGGAGGCCTATTTAAATTCTGGGGTTTCTTTGCAAAGAATATGGATAAAAGCTAATCAAGACGGCTTTAGTTTTCAGCCGATTTCAGCTTCACTCTTTGTGTTTCACCGAGTAAATCAGGAGGAGGATAATGGATATTCTCAATCAGAAATAGCTGCGATAAAAATTTTAAAGGAAAAGTTGAATACCTTGTTTAATAAGGATTTGAATAATCAGGAAATATTTATGTTTCGTCTAAATAAGGCTTCTGGACCAAGTGTAATGGCTTATCGAAGAGATGTTTTAGA
>JAHEBE010000180.1 GCA_024642365.1 Algoriphagus sp. | reverse complement strand
GGTTTGGCCTAATCTCAGGTATTTTCTCATTTGTCCTAACCATTATTTTTATTGGAAAAGGCTGGTTTGGAGAAGTTGATTCTTGGGTGAAAACTTTTGAAATCGCCCCGCTTTTTGAGTCTGTAGTTTTCTTTGCAATTATTTTTATCGGTTCGGATTTACTCAGCTTACCGTTTGATTACTACCATACGTTTGTGATTGAGGAAAAATATGGCTTCAATAAATCGACCATTAAAACTTTCTTTTCCGATAAGCTGAAGGGGTATTTGCTTTCAATACTTATCGGTGGAGGATTATTTATGCTTTTTTTATGGCTAGTTCATCAGATGGGCAAAGACTTTTGGTGGCAGTTTTGGATCATAGCAGCAGTCTTTATGGTTTTAATCAACCTATTTTATACTGCGTTGATTTTGCCGCTATTCAATAAGTTGACACCACTCGCGGATGGGGAACTTAAGGATAAAATTATAGCCTATGCCCAATCCGTAGATTTTCCGCTGCATAATATTTTTATAATGGATGGAAGCAAGCGGTCATCCAAGGCTAATGCCTTCTTTTCCGGATTTGGTAAGCGAAAGAAAGTTGTATTGTATGATACACTTTTGGATCAACATCCCCCGGAGGAATTGGTCGCGGTCTTAGCACATGAAGTCGGACATTATAAAAAGAAGCATATCATTTGGAGTATGGTACTTTCAGTACTTCAGATTGGCTTACTACTCTTTGTTTTGGGGCTATTTATTTTCAACGAACCCATGAGTCTTGCCTTAGGAGGAGATGTGTGGTCTGTGGAATTGAATTTGATTGGATTCACCATGCTTTTTTCGCCAATTTCTACTGTTTTGGGAATTGGGATGAATTGGTTGAGCAGGAAAAATGAATTTGAGGCAGACGATTACGCTAAGACAACATTTGCAGGTATACCCCTTGCAGAAGCGCTAAAAACACTTTCTGTTAAAACACTGAGCAATATTAACCCTCATCCTTGGTATGTATTTGTGAATTATTCCCATCCTCCACTTTTAGAGCGTTTGGAGCGTTTGGAAAATTCCTAAAAAAAAGCCGCTTGATTTTTCAAGCGGCTTTTTAGTTCTATTGTATTTTCTAGACCTTATAATACTCTTCCCAACCTTTTCTCGGCGGCATTCCAGCAAGTACTTGATTAGCGAGTGGGTTATTCGTGATTTGGCGAGTCTCGCGATCAAATTCCAATTTAACCCCCATCTGCTGAGCCATCACGCCAAGACAAAAAACCTGACTGAGTGGACCTGCGATGTCAAATGGGGATCTGGTTTTTTCCTCACCTTTACATGCTTTTAAGAAATTAGCAAAGTGGTTGGAAGGGCTTTGTGGGACTTCTGGAAGTTTGGATTCCCATTCCTTTGCCTTTTCCGAAGGAATGATTGACAATGTACTTCCATGGGATCCTCCTTTGAAAGTCAACTCTTTGCTATAAATAATCTTTCCGGGATTTAATTTGGCAGGCTGAATTTGTCCGTTGCTCGGAGGAGGGATATTTGGATCCAATTCGGAGACTCCATAGCCATCTGGAACGGAAGGGATATTATCTAAACCATCTTGCCAGGTAATGGTCATCGGTGGCATTGCACCTCGTGCTGGAAACTTAAATTCTAAAGTTGTGGACATCGGGTAAAAGAACATGTTATGTCCGGTGAGTTTGGTCGGGTTGATTTCATAGGGAAGTCCCAAATCCAGAAACTGATGTGCGGTATCCATAATATGAGCTCCCCAATCTCCCAAAGCACCCATTCCAAAGTCGTACCAACAGCGCCATTGCCCGTTATGGAAGTCCTTATTGAAATCATGCGGTCTAGCCTGGGAAGTCCAAACATCCCAATTCATAGTTGATGGAACAGGTTCGGCCGCTGGAAAATGACTGATATTGGTATCCCAATCATGCCATCTTCTTCGGCTATTCATATGGGCAGTCATAGCGGTTACATCTCTGATGATTCCAGCATCTTGCCAAGCTTTGAATTGAAAGTAATTCCCTTCCGAATGCCCCTGATTTCCCATTTGGGTTGCCAGATTGGGGTATTTCTTTGCCGCTGCCATCATCAGATCCACTTCCTGGAACGTCCGAGCCATTGGCTTTTCGACATAGACATGTTTGCCTGCGGATAAAGCTCGCATGGTGGCAGGGAAATGTGAAAAGTCAGGGGTGGCAATACTCACTGCATCAAACTCGCCACCGATCTCATCAAACATTTTCCTAAAATCCTGAAAGCGTTTGGCCTGAGGAAACATTTCCATAATTTGGACCGTCTGCTTGGCCCCCATATCCACATCACACAAGGCGACGATATTACAAAGCCCTGTTTTATGAAGCTCTTTGATGATCTCTGCACCGCGATTTCCAATTCCTATGCAAGCAAGATTTACCTGATCAGAGGGAGCAACATAGCCCATGGATTTGCCCATGACTTTTGGAGCGATCAGCGTCAGTCCTGATAGTCCCATCGCGGCTGTGGCTCCGGTTTTTAGAAAATTTCTACGATTTGTTTTCATCGGTTGGTTCTTTTGGGTAAATAATAAATTAACTAAGGCTTGATATGTCTTTCTAAGCTACTGATGAAAAATGAAAATCGAATAGGATAAATTGGAAATCAACGGAATCGATCGCGTTAAAGAAGCTCTTTGTTACCGAAATGAATTTTGAATTTTATTAAATTCAGTCTTTAATCACTCTGCCTCATGCAAGACCTAGCCGATTTCCATCACCCAATTTCTGAACTTTTCTCCCAGCCTAAAACCAAAGCTGATTGGGATCAATACCGCCTCAGTCAAGATCAAATCGATTTTTTCTGTGAAAATGGCTATTTGGCGGACATCAAATTATTGGATGAAGCCCAAATCGAAGCGTTAAAAGCTGCGCTGAACGAAGTGATGGATCCGGCTCATCCGCTGCATCATTTATTTCATGAGTTTCACAGCAATGAATCCGGTGATCCGAATAAGGTACTCTTTCATTCGCTGGGGCATTGGCGGTTGGCTCCCGCTTTCCATGATGCGATCTGGAATCCTGCTTTTCGGATGGCGGCTAGTCAGTTGCTTGAAGACCGGGCAATTCGCTTTTGGCATGATCAGCTTTTTTGCAAGCCAGCTCTTCATGGAGGAAATGTGGCCTGGCATCAAGATTACAGCTATTGGACCAGAACAATTGCTATGCAACACCTGACTTGTTGGTGTGGACTGGATGATGCGACAGAAGAAAATGGTTGTCTCCAATATGTTCCAGGTTCTCATCGCTGGGGGCTTTTGGATAAACCAGCCCTAGCTGGAGAAATGGATGGGCTAATGACGATGATGACTGAAGAACAAAAGGCGAATTTCAAACCCGTGGCTATTCCACTAAAAGCCGGTCATGCAGCCTTTCATCACCCACTTTTGGTTCATGGCAGTTTTGCGAATTTTTCTCCGCGCTCTCGCAAAGCTTTTGTATTGAATGTTTTTGCAGATGGAACTGTGTCAGATACCGACGAGCCTTTGTTGGAAGGTGTTCCAGTAATACCAAAAGGCCAAAAAATGGAAGGGAAATTCTTCCCCGTGATTATAGATCCTCAAGCACTTTGAATTCGATCAGATTTTTCAAAATAGGAAAATCGGGTTAAATTAGAATTAATTCGAAACCTAGTTTTTACCCATCTAACCTTCTCCTATGAAAAGCTTGATAAAAATAGTTTGCGCAGCACTTTTTTTTGCGCTTAGTGGATCTCTTGTATTTGCTCAGAATGGTGTCACATTTCTTCAGTTTGAAGGAAACGGAAATGGGAAGCATATTGTGCTTTTGGCAGCAGACGATGAATACCGCTCCGAGGAGTCCATGCCCATGATGGCGAAAATTCTTTCAGAGACTTATGGGTTTAAGACGACTGTGCTTTTTGCAATTGATCCTGAATCTGGAAATGTCGTCCCTAATTATCCTAATAATATTCCCGGTTTGGAACATTTGGTGGATGCGGACTTGATGATTATGCTGATTCGGTTTAGAGAGTTGCCCGATGAGCAAACGCAATACATTGCCGATTATGTCCAAGCAGGCAAACCAATAATTGCTTTGCGTACATCTACTCATGCCTTTGCTTACCAAAAGAATCCAAATTCAAAATTTGCTAAGTATGACTGGCAGAGTAAAACTTCAGGTTGGGAAAGAGGATTTGGTCAAAAAATCTTTGGCGAGACTTGGGTAGCCCATCATGGGATTCATGGCAAAGAAGGAACACGGGCATTGATGGATGGAATCAATGAAAATGCAAAGCATCCTATTCTGACTGGTGTGGAGGATATCTGGGGTCCATCTGATGTGTACACGGTAAAAAATCTACCTGACAGTGCGAATGTGCTAATGTATGGCCAATCAACTTTAGGCTTGACAGAATATTCCCAATTGAATTGGAAAAAATCAATTATGCCAATTGCTTGGACGATTCCCTATCAAGTAGAGGAGGGGACTGAAGGAATGGCTTTTGTGACAACGATGGGAGCATCTTTGGATTTCAATAGTGCTGATTTGAGAAGATTGATTGTCAATGCATCCCATTATTTGTTGGACATGGAAAGTGCCATTGATCCCGAATCATCTGTAGAAATCATAGGAAATTACAGTCCATCTCCTTTCGGCTTTGGAACTTTTCGGCCTGGAATGAAAGTGGCTGATTTTAAGTAAAAAATCTTGGTCAATAGTTTACTGAAAGCAGTTCATCGATATGAAGCTGTTGACCGTGGACTGTGGTCCGTTGACAAAAAAATAATGAACAAAATAGGATTTAATGTGCTGGCTTGGTCAGCGGTGGTGTCGGAGGATTTGTTTCCGATTTTGGATCGGTTGAAATCCATTGGTTACGACGGAGCCGAATTTTTCGTTGGGCCTTGGGAGGAGAAGGCATTCAAGGCTGTTGGCAAGCATTGTCAATCGATCGGTTTGGAAGTGACCACTGTGACGGTAATGGGACCTGATGAAAATCCTATTTCCCCTGATTCCAAAGTCCGTGAAAAAGCAAAAGAAAAACTCAGATGGGTTCTGGATCGTGCTGCTGATCTCAATTCACAAGTCTTATGTGGACCCTTTCATTCCGCTTTTGCCACATTTGCCTCGAGAGCTCCAATTGAAGATGAATACGATTGGTCAGCGGAAGTGCTACATGAGGTAGCGGACTATGCTCAGAAAAATGGCATCGTAATGACGCCAGAAGCCTTAAATCGGTTTGAATGCTATTTGTGTAATACGATGCTTCAGTTGGACCATTTGCTGAAAAAAGTAAATCATCCAAATGTGCAGGCCATGTTTGATACGCATCATGCCAATATGGAGGAGAAGAAATTGGGACAAGCAATTGAATTTATTGCGCCACGATTAGGGCATTTCCATATTTCAGAAAATGATCGGGGCACGCCAGGTTCAGGCCATGTCAACTTCGACGAGACTTTTTCTTCCCTTGCGAAGGTGGGTTATTCAGGGTGGCTGACGATTGAAGGATTTACCCGAAATGATCCGGACTTTGCAAATTCTATTGGCGTATGGCGAAACTTTTCAGAGCCATGGGATATGGCTGAAAATGGGTATAAATTGATCAAAGGAATGTTGGAAAAACATTACGTATAAAATTAGGGTGGACAAAGCAGGATAGTTACATAATCATTTATAGTTTTTTTGATTGATAATTTTAATTGACCCATGAAAACCAAATCCACGCTCTCCATCATTTGCTTAGTTCTATTTTTTCATCTCAGTTCGGGTTTGATCGGCTTTGCTCAGCAAAAACGTCCAAACATCATTTTCATTCTCACCGATGATCAGCGCTGGGATGCCTTGGGTTTTGCGGGGAATACAATGATTCAAACTCCTGAAATGGATCGTTTGGCTGCAACAGGGACTTATTATGAAAATGCCTTTGTGACTACACCGATTTGTGCAGCAAGTCGCGCAAGTATCCTAACAGGCATGTATGAACGAACCCATGGCTACACCTTTGGGCAAGGGGATATCAAGCAGCAATACATCGATCAATCCTACCCAGTGAAACTGCGGGAAGCAGGTTATTATACCGGATTCTTTGGGAAGTTTGGAGTGAATTATCCAGGTTTTTCAGCCCTTTTTGATCAAGGCGAGGATTACGATAGGAATGGTCAGTTTAAGGATCGAAGAGGATATTTCTTTAAAACTATTGGGAAAGATACTGTTCATTTATCCCGCTATACCAGTCAGCAAGCGATAGATTTCATTGACAGTGCTCCGGCTGATCAGCCCTTTATGCTTTCCCTGAGTTTCTCCGCTCCTCATGCCCATGATCCGGCCAAATTGCAATATTTCTGGTCTCCTGAGTATGATACGATGTACCAA
>JAHEBE010000179.1 GCA_024642365.1 Algoriphagus sp. | reverse complement strand
TTGAGTGGGCAAGATTAGGTTATAAAATAGCCCTTTCTGCCAGACGTAAGGAGTTATTAGAAGCCATTGCGCTTGAGATTCGAAATTCAGGAGGAGAAGCATTGGTTGTTCCGGTTGATATTTTGGAAGAGGAATCAATAGCAAGTGCTGTTCAAAATATCATCACTACTTGGGGGCGTTTGGATATTGCGGTGGCCAATGCAGGATTTGGCGTTTATGGGAGTATAGATAAATTGACTGCCAAAGATTGGGACAGACAATTGCGAGGTAATGTCACAGGTTTAGCCTTGACGGTAAAATATGCGCTGCCACATTTGAAGGAAACTCAGGGTCGTGTTGCCCTAATCGGAAGTGTAGGGGCCTACCTTCCTAATCCTCAGGTTGGAGCCTATGGCGCATCCAAAGCTGCAGTACATTCAATAGGACTGACATTGCAAGTAGAATTAAAAGGGACGGGCGTCAGTTGCACCACAATTCATCCCGGATTTGTCGAGTCTGAGATTGCCAAAATAGATAATGATGGCGTCTTGCACCCTGATCGTCCTGATCCACGTCCCTCAAATTTAATGTGGCCGACAGATCAAGCTGCTAAAGTGATGGTGAAAGCTATCATGAAGCGAAAAAGAACTTACATTTTCACCTTTCATGGGCGATTTTTAGTTTGGTTGCAGCGTTGGATTCCTGCCTTGGTGAGAACGATTGTTTCCAAAGGTCCCAAACCGGAATAATAATTAGCAGATGGGTTCAATTCAACCCTCAAGACTAGCACATAAGCAGAAATCCGGCAAATTATTCAGGTAATGCAACTGAAGTAGTTAAAGGTGATTTGACCAATATTGACTTGCTAACTGAAGCTTTCAAAAATGTTTATGGCGTGTTTGTGGTCACCAATTTTTGGGAAGGTGCGGATGAAATTGCTCAGGGCAAAATCGCTGTTCAAGCAGCAAAAGACGCGGGCGTAACTCACTTTATTTGGTCTACGCTGCCTAATGTGGGAAAAATAAGCAATGGTAAATTTGAAGTCCCTCATTTCACAGGAAAAGCAAAAGTAGATGAGTTAATCAAAGGTGCAGGATTTGAATATTACACCTTTGTGCAACCACCTTTTTACTATCAGAATTTGTCGGGACAAATGGGAGCTCAAAAGCAGCAAGACGGTTCAATGGGTTGGACGCTTCCGATTGATCCAACCAAGAAAGTAATCCACATGGCAGACATCAATGACTTGGGGAAAGTAGTTGCAGGGGCATTTTTAAATCCAAAGAAAGTTGGAAATGGGAGCTATTTATCGCTTGCTACCGAATTGAATAGCTTCGATGATGTGCTGAAGCATTCAAAATGAATGGGCAGGACTTCACCTTTAATCAAGTTCCTGGAGAGGTGTTCTCTTCCTTTTTTGAAGGGGCAGGAGAAATTACACAGATGTTAGCCTACTTTGAAGCGCATACTTACATGGGAGAAAATGCGGAAGAACAAATTCAGTTAGCGAAAGAAATTGCGACAGCGGACTTTGTCTCATTGAATGATTGGATAAAGCTAAAGGCAAACTAAAATGAAATGCATTGTTTGTTAAAGAGCTGACTTCTTCGTAATTGGGCAAATGCTAACGCTATTGAACCCAACCTCTTCATTGATTTTGGTTCACAACCTCTTGACGATGGTTTTTGGAAACCTTTTTATTTAGATAACAAAAATCCCATTCCCCTAATTTTAAAGAAATTTCTTTTTCACTGAGTTGGTCGATACAGCTAGCATCGATTTTTTCAATTCAATCGGTTTTATTATTTTGAATAATGAGAAAGAAAAAAAATAATTTGGCTTTGACTATCCTTTTTCTTTTTTGGACCTCCCATCTTTTAGGGCAATCAAAAATTGAATATGGGTCTAATGGAGGGGAATACATAGAAGTAGCTGATGCAAAAATTTATTATGAAGAGTATGGTGAAGGCCAGCCAGTCCTATTATTGCACGGTGGTATGGGAAGCATTTCTAATTTCAATAAAGTAATCCCTGATTTATCTCAGCACTTTAGATTAATTGCAATTGACAGCCCTAGTCATGGAAGGTCTTATGCCATCGACTCTTTAAGCTATATAATTTTAGCAGAATATGTAGTTAAGCTAGTTGATGAATTGAGACTGGACAAATTTGACATTGTTGGGTATAGCGATGGTGCAATTATTGGAATGTTAGTTGCCGGTCTCATCCCTGATAAAGTGGGGAAAGTAGTCTTTGGCGCTGGTGCATTAAGCCCAAATGCCAGTAAGCCTGAGGGTTTAAAAATGCTCCAAACTTTTAGCCCTGAGCTACTCCCAGAAGAATTTGAGAAATCTTACAAAAACAGATCGCCAACCCCTGATTATTGGAAAGAGTTTGTTTACGCTTCCAAGGCAATGTGGTTAGAAGATGTTTGGATTCCCTCGGAATTATTGCCTGATATTAAAAGCAAAGTATTGGTTCTTTTTGGAGATGGAGATCAATTCATTCCTCTAAATCACACCTTCGAGATCTACAAAAGTTTGCCAAATAGTGAGCTTTGTATTTTACCTAATACCAGTCATGATGTCTTTAATAACTCTATGATAACAAATCCCATTTTAATAAAATTTTTAACTGAACACTGATCCGAGAAAAGTAAAAACTCTTCACATTAAAGTTCTTAGGCCATTGCTATTATTTTTTTTCCAATCGAAAAATCGTTGCTTCTGAAAAATGGGTTTCTTTCATTTTTGCTAACTTAAAGGGCAAGGCTGTTTGATAACAAGATTTTGCACTTGCATAAAACCGGATAATACTCCATGTTAAAATTCTTTAGAAAAATTAGGCAGAACCTGCTTTCGGAAGGCAAAACGGGAAAGTATCTGAAATATGCTTTTGGGGAAATTGTGCTTGTCGTCATCGGTATTTTGATTGCCCTGCAGATTAATACTTGGAATGAAGCCAGAAAATCCAATAGGCTTGCAAATGAGATTTACACCAATTTATTGACCTCACTAAAGCAAGATTCTGTGGAGGTGCAGCGTGCAATTGACTTGCTGACCAAAAGTTTGAATACTCAAAAGACACTAATCCTTAATGAAACGGATGAGCTTCCCAAAGAATTAAGTCAAGAGGAATTGGACCAGCTCGTAGGAGAAGTTTCTATAGGTGTGATGAGCTTTTTCCCTAAAACAGGGGTTTATGAATTGATCACGTCAAATAATAGCATGGATTTATTGAAGTCTGCTGAGATAAAGTCCTTGCTGATCAATCTTTATGATTTTCAATATAAGCGCTACGAAAACGTAGATGCAGTCATAGACTCTAAGTATCATCAGGAATTGAATGCATTGATTCGTGAGAAAATCAAATTTGTCCTGACATTTGACTCCAATTCTGAGTTTGTTATTCTCCATCACGCTGATCCTTTACTTTTCAATCAACATTACCATGAACTCGTTTCCGAGTGTCGTGATGTTTACGGTGCCTTATCAACTGGAAATAATTACCTAATTCAAATCAAGGAATCAATCAATGAATTATCCGGATTGATACGAAAGGAGTTAAAAAAATAAGAAATGGACAGACGGGAATTCAGTAAAGGAGTTTTAGCGACAGTGGCTAGTTTTTCACTGATGGATTCTCTTTTTGCAGCAGAGGCTATCGGAAAAAAAATTAAACCAATTACAGATCATTGGGCGATTCAGCTTAATGAATTCTGTGCTGACTTGAGACAAGATTCTATTTCGCCTAGCCAATGGCAAGAGAAAATCCAAGAACTCTATAATCAAGTTGAACTTCAAGAAATTGTAAAATTTATAAATTTTCAGAATTTGATAAAGGGGATTGATTTTCCAGACCTTGGCGTGAATACTAAGGTGGTTCAATTTCCCAAATTGGGAGGATTACCGGACAAAACTGCTTTTGTTAAAAAGATTTTTGGAATGAAAGAGGGTAGGGCCATTATTCCGCATGGTCATAGTAATATGGCATCTTCGCATTTGATCTTAAAAGGAGAAATGCACCTTCGACATTATGAAAAAATTCAAAAAGACGGGGATTCGCTGATCATTAAGCCGACCGTAGATCGAATTGCTAAGCTTGGTGAAAGTTCCTCCATTTCTGATGAAATGGATAATGTTCATTGGTTCATAGCTAACACAGCGACGGCATTCACATTTGATGTCATCATGTTAGACTTGAATCAAAAGCCTTACGACATTCATAATCTGGATATTTACGAGTCAGAGGATTTGAAAAACGGGACGCTTAAAGTCCCTATTTTGGATGTAGAAACGGCGTTGATTAAATATGGTAAGCAGCATCATTAACTAGATATAGATCTGATTCGGAAGAGATAATAATCCAAAAACTATCAATTCAGATTTGCTAAAAGCCTTTGAATTTTTTGAAAGTGAAAAATTCAAATTTTTCTGGCGTGGTTATCCTAATAAAGCTTGAATAATTGAATCTTTTACAATTCCTTAGAAAGGAAAGTAATATTTTAAAAAGATTAATAATTTCTATCTTTACCATAGAAATTATTTAGGATTCCCTCCTAAATAGAAAAAACTAAATTCAAATTTCATGAAGTTTGTACTACTAAAACCTAGCAGTTTACTGACAGGACTTATTATAATAGGTTCCTTGCTCAGCTGTAATCAACAATCATCGACAACAAATTCGGATGGTTCCATCCCGGATGATGGAAGTGTACTTCCTTACCCAGAGCCAGGATTCAATGGTAAAATCGGTAAGAATTCTGCCGAATCCACGTCGGATTTTCCTGTTGAAAGATCTGCTCCAAAAGGAGCACCAAACGTTCTTTTGATTTTAACGGATGATGTGGGCTATGGAGCAACTAGTACATTTGGTGGTCCGATTGCAACCCCTACGTTCGACAAGCTTGCAGAACGTGGACTTCGGTATAACCAATTTCATACCACAGCATTGTGCTCACCTACTCGAGCAGCTTTAATTTCAGGTCGTAATCACCACAATGTAGCAAGTGGCGTAATTACAGAATTTGCAACAGGATTTCCTGGATACAACAGTTTAGTGCCAAAAAGCGCTGCTAGTATCGGTGAAATTCTAAAGCAAAATGGATATAACACCTCTTGGTTTGGTAAAATGCATAATGTGCCTGATTGGAAATCCAGTGCTGCAGGACCTTTTGATTTATGGCCGTCTGGGCTAGGTTTTGAATACTTTTACGGCTTTATCGGAGGAGATGCTAACCAGTGGCGTCCGGCTTTGTATGAAAATACCACTGCTATAGATCCCTACATTGGCAATCCAGATTACATCCTGGATGACGATATGGCCACTAAAGCCATCAGCTATTTGAGAAAACAAAACTCCCTTGCGCCTGATAAGCCGTTTTTCCTTTATTATAGTACAGGAACTGCACACGCTCCTCACCATGCTCCAAAAGAGTGGATAGAAAAATACAAAGGTAAATTCGACCAAGGATGGGACAAAGTGCGTGAGTTAACTTTTGCTAAGCAAATAGAAATGGGAGTCATCCCAAAAAACACACAACTTACTACAATGGATGGTGACATTCCAAAGTGGGAATCATTATCTCCTGACCAAAAGAAGGTTTATGCACGCTTCATGGAAGTTTATGCCGGAGCCTTGTCGTATGCTGATCACAATATTGGACGTATCATTGATGCTATAGAAGAATCAGGGGAACTGGATAACACCATTATTATTTACATCATGGGTGATAATGGCGCAAGTGCAGAAGGAACAAGCACAGGAACCACCAATGAAGTGGCCACTGCTACTGGTCAGGCCACTGAAGATATGGATTTCTTACTGAGCCAGTATGATTTAATAGGTTCTATGAAAACCTATAATCACTATTCTTATGGTTGGGCTCAAGCTATGAATACTCCATTCCAATGGACAAAACAAGTTGCCTCGCATTTTGGTGGAACTAGAAATGGACTTGTAATCAGCTACCCTAAAGAAATTAAAGAAGTTGGAAGTTTACGTTCTCAATTTCACCATGTAATCGACATCACCCCGACTATTCTGGATATTGCCAATGTTAAAACTCCGACAATGGTGAATGGGGTGGCTCAAAAACCAATGGATGGTGTCAGTATGCGATACTCTTTTGGTAAGAAAGATGAGCCGTCTCATCGAACGACTCAATATTTTGAACTAGTAGCAAACCGAGCTATCTATCATGATGGATGGATGGCATCTACTACTCCATTCAGAAAACCATGGCAAACAATAGGAGGGGTAAGCAAAGACCCTGTGAATGACTTTAAATGGGAACTGTATAATATTTCGGAAGATTTCAGTCAAGCAAATAATCTTGCGACAACTAATCCGGAAAAACTAAAAGAGCTGCAAGATTTATTTTATGAGGTGGCAGCAAAAAACAATGTACTTCCTCTTGATGGTTCTTTTGCCGAACGTGCAGATCCTAGTATCCGTCCAAGTCTAACTCGAGGACGAACT
>JAHEBE010000178.1 GCA_024642365.1 Algoriphagus sp. | reverse complement strand
CCGGGAATGAGTGCAGTCAAAGTGAAGTGGATTGTATCCTCTGGTTCGAATTATTCGATCTCGGTTGACTCCGCAAAAGGCGGTAAAGCCAGCTGGAAGAAGTAATCTAAAAACTTCTCAAAATCCCCGACATTACTGGTGTCGGGGATTTTTTTTGTTTTATTAGGTATGCAATACCTTTTATGAGCAAGTCGACCATATTTTTTTTAATTCTGTTCTCTCCGCTTTTGGTTTTCAGCCAAAAGAAGGAATCAGAGATGCGAAAGAATCAAGTAATACTGAATCTGGACAATGATGCATTTATCATTGGTCGCAGAGATCGCTATTATTCAGCTGGACATTTTTTAGATTTTTTCCACTACCTCGGAGATGGCAAAAGTTTTTCGCTGGGGATTGGGAATCAAATTTATACCCCAGACCTCCCAAAAGAACTCCCCCAGATTTTGATTGAGCGGCCTTTTGCTGGGATTCTCTACGTTGAACCCGGATTCCAGATTAGAAAGGAGCGTTGGTTTTATGAGGTTAAAATCTTGGGAGGCCAGATTGGCCCCAAATCTAAGGCTGGTCAATTTCAACGCTGGTACCATGATTCTTTTAATCTTCCACCAGTTTACGGTTGGGAGAATCAAATCGAAGATTCCTGGATTACCAATCTTTCTGTGACTTTCATCCATAGCTTGATAGATCTTGGACGAATGGAGGTCTTAATTGGGGGAAATACCAAATTCGGGAATTTAGAAAAAAGTATTAGCCTTAGTCCATCGATTCGATTTGGCAAGTTTCAAGCACTCAACAAAAGCCAAGTAAGTGGAAGTCGAGTTGGAACGACGCAGCGGCAAGAGCAATATTTTCATCTTGGTGCAAATCTTCATCAGGTTTTTTACAACCGCACTTTAGATGGGAAGTCGCAATTGCCAAATGAGATTCCTTCCTTTGAATCCAAACAAGGAGTTGGGGAGTTTTTTGGAGAGTTTGTCCTGAATTTTTACCACATGGGCTTATCCTATGGGGTCTATTATCGAACCAAAGAAAATCAACAGGCTACAAATCAAGTCTATGCGCGAATTGGGCTTTCTTGGCTTTTTAAATAAAAAACCCTGCCAGATTAGTCCAGCAGGGTTTGGTAATTGAGTTGGTTTAATTTAAAGTGTTGATACGAATTTTTCGAATCCAGATGCAGTCTTCACTTTAAAGCTGATTCCGTCTTTCCCAGGTTTTTCAATCTTGTAGATTTTATGAAGTCCCTGTGGGTTGTCGATCAATTCGGTGTGGATGATTTCATTTCCATCATAGATCATTACCTCCACGGCTTGCGCTTTTAGGTTGCTAACGACCAATCGGTACGCATTTTCGTCCATTTTGGATACTCGAGAATAAACTTCTGGTGTTTCTTCTTTGAAGTTTTCAACCATTGCTGAAGAGATCACTCCTGAATCGTTAAGCACCTGAATCGAGTAAGTCCCTTTTGGAAGTTGATTTAGGTCATACTTCTTGGCAAAAGTACCTTCTTGGTTGATTCGATCTCTGAGGATCAATCGGTCTTCTGAATCGGAGATTTTTACAACTACAGTTCCTTTTGGAGCTGCGGTAAATGCTACTGCTACCTTAGCAGTTTCAGTCTGTTGAATTAGAACGGTTTCGTCAGCGTTTGTACTTGCGGCGAAAGCTCCAGTTGCAATCCCTGCAACAAAAAGCATAGTGAATAGTTTTTTCATGTTTACTAGTTGGTTTAAATAGGTTTTGATTTTTAGTAACCGGCAGTCGTGGTTCAACTGCTGAGGGTATTTTGGGCTACTTCAACAACCGGGTATTCGGTTGCGATAAAATTACTTTACAAAGGTACCTAACGGATTCTATTTTGCAAATGTTTCAACAAAACATGATTTATTTTATTGATTGTTTAACATTTGTTTAAATATTTTAGTGATTTGATAAAATTTGTTCGCAATCGTTCGCGAAGTAATCGAGATTTTGAAAAAATGGCCTCAAATAATTTATTATTCCGAAAAATTGAAATTTATAAAATTTTATTTTCTATTACGCCGGATAAAAAACCCTTCACAGGCCATAAATTCGGTAGAAAAAATATTTTTTTAGAAATCTATTTTCTCCCAATTTTTAATGAAAATTGAAAGAAAAGGTAGAATTGATTCACGATGAGCATGGAAAAAATCACTCGAAATCAATAAAAAAAGCCAGCAAAATCCTGCTGGCTTTCCACTATTTTTCGAAGTTTTTTACTTTTTCCCCTTTAGATTCGTTGCTTTTGCAATCGTCTCTTGGTCGAAAGAGCCCTTCATTTCAAAGACCATTAAGTCGCCTTCGTCACCACTTACTAAGACAACCAGATCCGAAATTTTGGTAGTTCCTTTGGAATAAATTACAATGCCACTTTTTGCTTCTGAAGTCTCCATCAAAAGGTCATAGCGTTCTTTTTCCAAGCCTTTTTGAAGGGCTTTGAATTCTGCCTTTGTAGCGTCCGCATTATCCGGCAAAGTGAAGAAATTAAGTTTCTCAATTGATTTGGCCACAGTTGCCATTTCATTTTTATCAATATCGATCTTAAAGCCTTCTGCAAAGTTCATGAAGTTGCCACCTAACTCTAGGTGAAAAAAATCATCGTTTGTCTTATATTTTTCATAGACGGCTTTTACAGATTTGCTTTGAGCCTGAACAGTCATGACGGCTCCGATAAGTGCTAGTGTTAAGAGTAACTTTTTCATTGTGATTGGTTTAGTTTTTCTAAAATTTAAAATTGTAGGTAAATTATTTCGGTCCTTTAGGTCCTTTGGATCCTTTCCCATATTGTTCCATTCCTGGGATATTGGTTTTTTCTGCCAAGAGATTTAAGTCCTGATATGTAAAGCTTCCTAGCATGGATAATAGCGTGAAATCGCTTCCATCTCCAGAGATCATGAGCAGTTCCTTTACCAATCCAGCTTCCTCACGAACCATGAATTTCAGACTGGAACCTTTATCCTGGATATCCATCAATTCCTCATACTTGTTTTTATTTAAGGTTGCCATGGCTTGCGAATAGAGTGATTTCCCATCCACTTCCTCAGAGGATAAAATTCGGATTCCTTTTACTTTAGCAATCAATGCCCCTAGTTCAGCTGCATCCTTGTCAGTCCCAGCATTGCTTTTGAGAAATCCACCTGCCATTTGCATCATTTTAGGAGAAATGTACACTCGGGAAAAACGGTCATCATCCATGTACTTGGAGAAAAACTTCTGGATCGCGTCGTCCTGTGCTTGTGTATAACTACAGATCACCAGCATCAGAATTGGGAGAAGGAGTATTTTTTTCATGGTTTTCTATTTGGATTGACCAATGATTTGGTCTGTGGTGTTCAAATATTTTAAATTATTCATTGGCTCAAGCTGTTCTTTCCCTTTGGATAGATTAGTTTGAATTAGATCAAAAGCCATCATTACTTCTTGATAGGCAGCTTGCTCTGCTTGCTTTTGAGAATACATTTGCCAACCCCAAAATGATCCGATCAAAATCGCCACAGATGCTGCCCAGCTGATCCAGGTTGGGTTTAGCTTTCTTACTTTTGATTCTGGAAGTTTTACCTGCGGTTCTTCTTTTTTGAAGTCAGCCAAGATTCCAAAAAAAGCCTTTTCCTCCTCAAAATTCTCAGCGGATTTCAACAATACTCTCAATTCTTGCTCTTCGGCGAGACTTGTTTCGGCATCGTAATATTTGGCAAGCAAATCTTCTATTCGTTCGTTCATTTGGTCAACTTTTGATGGCTCATCATTTCCCTGATTTTCTTTCTGGAGCGATGAAGATTTACTTTCACCTGATCCAAGCTAATGTCGAGGTATGCCGCAATTTCAGCATAGTCTAATCCCTCCACTTCACGCAATTGAAAAACATCTCGCTGTTTCTCCGGCAATTCGGCTAATAGGTTCAACATTTTTTTAATTGAATCATTTGCGTCTACTTCTTGAGTTTCTTCCTGAGGGATGTCATGGCCACTGTCAAGAGACTCCAATCGTTTATTCTTCCTGAAATGCATCAGGACTTCATTTTTTAAACTTAGTACTAACCAGCCTGCTAAATTTTGATGTGCACTCAAATCTTTCTGGCGGGAAAATGATTTCTCGAATACATTTTGAAGCACATCCTCTGCTATCGCCCGGTCTTTTACCCAACTCAAAGCGAGGCGATATAATTTGCCCCGCTCCGGCCAAATATGTGATTCAAAAAATGTCTTCATTTATTAGGGTAATGCAGGGAAAACTCAAATGTTACAGCTTCTTTCAATATTATTTTAATTAAAATCAGAATTTTTCAGAAACCAAGCTCTCTACTTTGAGTTTCCATTTTAAACTTATTTCTCTGAAAATCAGAAGAATGAAGAATAGATTGATTTTAAATTAATTTGAAAAATAGTATGCATGCAGACTATTTATTAATTTGGTACCAATAAATTAGAAAAAGAAATGGTTGAAACCTGTACCGGGATGAGCAAAAAAAAAGCCCCGACCGAAGTCGAGGCTGGTGGTGATAAGTGGACTCGAACCACCGACTCACGGATTTTCAGTCCGATGCTCTACCAACTGAGCTATATCACCGTTTTTTAAAGTGATGCAAAGGTAGGTATTTGGATAGTTGTACCAAATCATTTGAAAAAAAATTATTGACAAAAACATAAGAAACAAGCTAAATCTATCACTATGAGCTTTTTACCCCAACTTGCATTTGTGCTTATTTTAGGCGTTGCAGGCTATATTTTAAGCAAAAGGATCAAATTTCTTCGCAGAAATATCCTTTTGGGAAAAGCAGAAGTCAGAAATGACCAGCCAGAAGCCCGATGGAAGACCATGGCTTTGGTAGCTTTTGGACAGCAAAAAATGTTTAAACGAATTATTCCTGCATTGCTCCACCTTCTGATTTATGTCGGCTTTGTGGTAATCAATCTGGAGGTATTGGAATTCATTCTCGATGGAATTATTGGCTCCCATCGACTTTTTGCGCCGATTCTTGGTGGCCTATACACCGCAGCAATGAATATGTTTGAATTTTTAGCTGTTGCGGTATTGTTTTCTTGCGTGATCTTTTTGACACGCCGCTTTGTGACCAAGGTGGAACGATTTCAAAAGCCCGAGATGAAAGGCTGGCCGGCACTGGATGCCACACTTATTTTAGTGGTTGAAATTATCCTAATGCTGGCAGTTTTAACCATGAATGCCACTGATCAACTATTAGCTGCTCGCGGTGCAGATCATTATTTGGTTATAGGCAATCTTTTCTTCAGTGGTTTAATTAAACCCCTTTTTGAAGGAATGTCCATCGAGGCATTGGTATTTGTTGAGCGATTTGCCTGGTGGTTTCACATCATTGGAATTTTAGCTTTTGCAGTCTATGTCACTTATTCGAAGCATCTACATATTTTCTTGGCTTTCCCAAATACGTGGTACTCCAATCTCAACCCTAAAGGAGAGATGGCAAATATGCCTGAAGTGACGAATGAGGTTAATATGATGCTTGGTATCCCTACTGAAAACACTTCAAACCCACCAGCTGAAATTGGTCGATTTGGAGCAAAGGATATTAATGATCTGTCTTGGATCAATGTGATGAATGCCTATTCCTGTACGGAATGTGGCCGCTGCACCTCTGAATGCCCAGCAAATTTGACTGGCAAAAAACTTTCTCCGAGAAAAATTATGATGGATGTGCGAGACCGTGCAGAAGAAGTAGGAAAAAGTATCGATGCGGGAGGTCCAGGATTAGAAGACGGCAAGTCCTTACTGGGAGATTACATTACCAAAGAGGAGTTGAACGCATGTACAAGTTGTAATGCCTGCGTAGAAGCTTGTCCTGTCAATATCGACCCGCTTTCAATCATTTTACAAATGCGTCGCTATGTCGCTATGGAAGAATCCGGTACACCAGCCCAATGGAATGCAATGTTCCAAAATATGGAAACAAGTTTCTCCCCATGGAAATTTAGCCCTTCAGATCGATTTAATTGGGCAGAGAAAGTAAAAGAGACAGAAATTCCAGATTGAAAAATTGGAAGATTTGAAAATTGAAAAATTATAAATGAGCAATAGAATATTGGTTCGAGAGAAAAGCCTCAACTCTAAAAATGGCCTCGTAAATCCAATATCATAAATCCTATATCAAAATTATGTCAACATATAAAGTACCAACTATGGCCGAAATGGCTGGAAAAGGAGAAACACCAGAAGTTCTATTTTGGGTAGGCTGTGCGGGCTCCTTTGATGAGCGATACAAGGCCGTAACTCAGGCTTTCGTGAAAATTTTAAACAAAGTTGGGGTAAGTTTTGCGGTTCTAGGACCAGAAGAAGCTTGTACTGGAGATCCAGCGCGAAGAGCAGGAAATGAATTTTTATTCCAAATGCAGGCGGTCGCTAATATTCAAGTAATGAATGGCTACAAAATCAAAAAAGTGGTCACGGCATGCCCCCATTGCTTCAATACCATTAAAAA
>JAHEBE010000177.1 GCA_024642365.1 Algoriphagus sp. | reverse complement strand
GTTTTAAAAAATCAGGAAAGTCTAAAAATAGGAGTTGTGATTGAATTCCGTGAAGGCTTTTTAGATTTCTTCGGGTAGATAAAGCGCAATCGATTCAGATGCTGAAAATTTGAACTACTTTATTTTCAAAAAAATAACTAGTTTAAGTCTGATGGAAGAAATTAGAATTCCTTTTGAAAAGCTTATCGAAATCCTGAGTTCCTGTTTGGCTAATGCCGGATTTGAAATAAATAGGGCAAAAGAATGTGCGACTTTATTTGCCGAGGCAGACCGTGATGGAGTACATTCCCATGGCGTCAATCGTTTTTTGCTTTTTTTGGAATACATCCAAAAGGGATATGTGATTCCGGAAAATGGGCCTGTTTTGGAAGGTGGATTTGGGATGATGGAGCGCTATGACGGGCAGTCAGGCCCAGGGAATCTCAATGCCCAATTTGCGATGGGAAGAGCAATTGAACTTGCAAAGGCATATGGAATGAGTGCTGTGACACTTAGGAATACCAATCACTGGATGCGCGCTGGTAATTTTGGCTGGCAGGCAGTGGATTCAAATTGTATTGGAATATGCTTTACAAATACCATTGCAAATATGCCGGCTTGGGGAGGGAAAGAAGCCAAGTTGGGGAATAATCCCCTAGTAATTGCGATCCCTCGGAAGGCCGGACCAGTTGTTCTTGATATGGCCATGTCTCAATTTTCCTACGGAAAAATGGAGCTAGCTAAAAAGAAAGGGGAGAAAATGCCCTATTCGGCAGGCTTTGACTCGGAAGGAGAACTTTCTGCAGATCCCTCCGAAATATTAAAAAACCGCTTGGCCTTGCCGACAGGGATGTGGAAAGGCGCAGGCTTATCTCTGATGCTTGACTTGCTTGTCTCAATTTTGTCAGGGGGAAATGCTACACATGAAGTGGGAAAAGATGGTGTGGAAAAAGGGTTGTCCCAAGTTTTTATCTGTTTGGATCCCTTGCGTTTGGGACTTGTGGATTGGCTTGAAGAAAAAGCTGATGCGATCCTAGATGATTTGAAAGATTCAGCTGTTTTTGAGAATAAATCCATTCGATATCCTGGGGAACAAGTGCTCCAAACCCGAATCTATAATCTTCATCATGGAATTCCGATTCATAGGAATCTTTGGGATCAACTTCTAAGTCACGCAACTCAATGAAAAAAATTGGAATAATAGGGACAGGAGCCATTGCGGCAATTCATGTCAGCGCCATTCAGAAACTAGAAAATGCCGAATTGGTAGCATTATGCAGTAGCTCTCGTGAGCGATCTGAAGCCGCGGAAAGGCGATTCGGAGTCAAAGCTTATAGCAACGTAGAGGAGTTTTTGAAGCATCCAGGCCTTGAGGTGGTTTGTATTTGTACAGCGAGTGGGCAGCATTTGGAACCAGCACTTTTGGCTGCAAAAGCAGGGAAACATTTGATCATTGAAAAACCCATTGAAGTGACCTTAGTTCGAGCTGATGAATTGATTGCGCTTTGTGCCAAACAACAAGTCAAACTTGCTGTGATTTTCCAAAATAGATTTTCGGCTGATTTCGAAAAACTAAAGGCAGCCGTTGATTCAGGTGTATTTGGCAAAATACTCATGGGGAATGCCTATGTGAATTGGTTTAGAAATGAAGAATATTACAGTAAAAGTGAGTGGAAAGGGACCATCAAAGTAGATGGCGGAGGAGCTCTGATCAATCAGGGCATTCATACGATTGATCTTTTATTGGAATTAATGGGAGGGGTGGAGTCGCTATTTGGTAAGGTTCAAACTGCCTACCATCAGATAGAAGGGGAGGATTTAGGAGCAGCTTTGGTGACTTTTAAATCTGGAGCTTTGGGAAATGTTACTTCTGCCACTGCTTTTTACCCAGGTTTGCCAGAGCGCATTGAGATTTTTGGGTCAAAGGGTAGCGCAATTTTGGAAGCTGGTAAAATCATCCATTGGTCGGTTAAAGGGGAAACATCCAAATTAGTTGCAGCCGATTCAGGAAGTCCTTCTGGAGCTTCCGATCCCATGGCTATCAATACCGTTTTACATGAGCGACAATGGGCAGATTTTATAAATGGCCTAGAAAATAATAGAGATTATCGAGTAGATGGCTTAAAGGCAAGAAGATCCTTGGAATTGATTCGTGGGATCTATAAATCATCCAAAACCAATGAAATCGTTCATTTTCCAATTACTGAATAAGGCTTGAAAAACTGAAAATTTTGCCTGGAGAATACTAATTACGGAATCGTTTTCACTGACTTTGGTAAGCAATAATTATTTGAAAAAAAAGCCTAATATCTATTCTGGACACTTATTTGGTGCCCCAATTAGAATTTGATTCCTAGATTTCCTTTTAATTAATTTTAGTGATTGGGTTATAAAAACAAGGAGTCAGTCCATTCATCCGGAATGATTTTGAAAATGCCGCTGATCCTGTCATCTTTAATAGGCTGTTTTTGTTTTTTGACTTTAGAAATTCTAAACTCTTTAAATTTTCAGCTTAGAATTATTGATAAACCCATGAAAAGATCCACCATTTACCTACTTGCTATTTTGATAGTTAGTGTTTTGCCTTTCTCCTGTGGCAGTCCACTGAATTTTAAACTGATCAAAATGGGCCACGCACAAGTGACCAATCACCCGGTTCATGAGGCCATGCTTTTTTTAGCAAAGCGAGTGGAGGAAAAATCGAAAGGCAAACTCCGAATGAAGGTTTTCCCAAATCAACAATTGGGGTCTGAGCGGGAACTGCTGGAGCTTTTACAGATTGGTAGTTTAGGCATGACGAAAGTATCCGCTGCTGCTTTAGAGGGATTTGCTCCAACAATGTCAGTTTTTGGATTGCCTTATTTGTTTCGTGACGATGCACACCAAAAAAGTGTTTTGGAAGGACCGATTGGAAAGCAATTACTATTAGATGGAGAGAAATATTGGTTGCGAGGGCTGACCTATTATGATGCTGGAAAGCGAAGCTTCTACACAAAAGATAAGCCGGTCGTCACCCCTTCAGATTTAACTTCGAAAAAAGTAAGAGTGATGGAGAGTGTCACTGCGTCCAATATGGTGAAATCTATGGGAGGCTCACCAACTCCAGTTTCCTATGGGGAATTATACACCGCGCTTCAGCAAGGTATTGTGGACGCTGCAGAGAACAATCCACCAAGTCTTTATACTTCCAAACACTATGAAGTATGTAAATTTTACAGTTTAGATGAACATACAGCTTTGCCAGATGTAGTCATTATTAGCACGAAAGTTTGGGAGTCGCTAAGCCCACAGGAGCAGCAGTGGCTGCAAGAAGCTGCAGATGAGTCATCTGCCTATGAATATAAACTCTGGGCAGCTTCTACAGAAGAATCCATGCGGGAATTGGAAAAGGCAGGAGTGACAATCACTTATCCTGATAAGGCTCCTTTTCGCGAAGCAGTCAAAGGGATCTATGATCAATTGGCCATCGAAAAACCGGAAATTTATAAAATCGCGATGGCGATTCAAGCTGTCAAATAATTCAAACCCAGATGCCTATGTTTTCACTCGAGACTAAAAACAAATTGGATGCTGTGATCGCTCATTTGTTAGTGCTATTGATGGCCTTGATGGTGATTAATGTGACCTGGCAGGTTGTTTCCAGATACATCTTTCAAGACCCGAGTTCATTTACCGATGAGCTTGCCCGATATATGCTGATTTGGGTAGGGATGTTGGGTTCTGCCTATGTCGCCGGGAAAAAAGAACACCTTGCAATTGATATTTTGTTGACAAGTTTAAGTCCTCGTAATCAAGCAAAGCTGATGATCTTCATTGATTGCTGTGTACTTGTTTTTGCTTTATTCATTATGCTGATCGGTGGTTCCAATCTGGTTTATATCACCTTTATTTTGGGGCAAAAATCTGCAGCACTTCAAATCCCTTTGGCCTATGTATATGGGATTATTCCATTTAGTGGTCTGTTGGTGATTTATTATCAAGTGGTGGCCATGTCTCAATCAGTCTTAGCGATCAAAACGAACAACTAATGGAAATCATACCGATATTAATTCTAGTAATATCCTTTATATTTTTTCTTGGAATTGGAGTTCCTGTAGCATGGAGTTTGGGTTTGTCAAGCATGTTGACTTTGATGGTAACAGTAGCGGCTATGCCGGCGATTACCACCGTGGCGCAGCGGATGGGAACGGGTTTGGATAGTTTTTCATTGTTAGCAATTCCTTTCTTTATTCTTGCGGGTGAATTGATGAATCGAGGTGGCATCGCTACTCGGCTAATAGATTTTGCTAAAGCGCTGACTGGAAAACTTCCCGGAGGATTATTGCATGTCAATGTCATTGCTGCAATGTTGATGGGAGCGATCGCAGGTTCTGCAGTGGCAGCTGCTTCTTCCATGGGAGGAATCCTAGGAAAACGGATGGAAAAAGAAGGTTATCCAAAGGAACTTGGTGCGGCGGTCAATATTACCTCTTCAACCACTGGATTGATCATTCCTCCGTCGAATGTGCTCATTGTGTATTCACTTGCGTCCGGAGGCGTTTCTGTAGCGGCTTTGTTTGTGGCAGGCTATTTACCTGGATTGTTGGTTGGTTTGTTTCTTATGATTACAGCTGCAATCATCGTCAAGGTCAAAAAACTCCCGGCAGGTGAAGCTTCTTCAATGAAGCAAGTTGTCAAGACATTTTGGAAAGCTATTCCTAGCTTATTCCTGTTGGTAGTAGTGATCGGTGGGATTATCGGAGGCGTCTTTACAGCTACTGAAGCTTCAGCTATTGCAGTTGTTTACAGCTTGGTATTGTCTTTAGTTTATCGGGAAATTGGGATGAAAGATTTGCCTTCAGTTTTATTAAAATCAGCAGAAACTACGGCAGTGGTAATGCTCCTAATTGCGACATCGATGGCCATGTCCTGGGTGATGTCCAGTGAGGAAATCCCTCAAAACATCAGCAATGCAATGCTTTCATTGAGTGATAACATCATTGTGATATTGATTTTGATTAATGTCTTGTTGCTTTTCGTCGGGATATTTATGGATATGACTCCTGCGGTGTTGATTTTTACACCTATTTTCCTACCGGTGGTTACCGCATTGGGAGTAGATCCAGTTCACTTTGGGATCATGATGGTGTTGAATTTATGTATTGGCTTATGTACGCCTCCAGTAGGATCAATTCTGTTTATTGGTGTGGGCATTGCCAATACCACAATTCAAAAAGTCATCAAGCCACTTCTTCCATTCTTTTTTGCAATGGTATTAGCCTTAATTCTGATTATGTTATTTCCGGAAATTACGCTTTGGTTGCCAAGAGTATTTGGGCTTTAATCCATCGAAAAAGCAAGAACAAAAAAACCGGAGAATATAGAATTCTCCGGTTTTTTTGTGCCCAAATGGAAACTCTCAGGTTGTATTGAAGTTCAATTTAACTGCTAACTGCTAACTGCTAACTGCTAACTGCTAACTGCTAACTGCCTACCGCTCCACTTCCTTTAAGTTCTCGATTTTCTTATTTCTCAAGAAGCCGTTAATGTCTTCGAAGTGTTCCTTTACGCGCTTATTTCCAAATTCAAAGACTTTTGTGACCAACCCATCTAAGAAGTCTCGATCGTGAGAAACAATGATCAAAGTTCCGTCAAAAGCTTTCAAGGCATCTTTAATAATATCCTTGGTTTTCATATCCAAGTGATTGGTAGGTTCATCTAGGATCAGCAAGTTCACTGGCTCTAACAGTAACTTGATCATGGCAAGACGCGTCTTTTCCCCACCTGAAAGTACCTTCACTTTCTTATTGATCTCATCGCCTTTGAACATGAAGGCCCCCAAAATGTCTTTGACTTTTGTTCGGACTTCGCCTACCGCGATATGGTCGATGGTTTCAAAAATGGTCAAACTCTCATCCAGCAGCGAAGCTTGATTTTGTGCGAAGTAACCGATCATAGCGTTGTGGCCGAGTTCGCATTTACCCTCGAAATCAATTTCGCCCATGATGGCTTTGATCATCGTTGATTTTCCTTCGCCATTTTTTCCGACAAAGGATACTTTCTGACCACGCTCGATTCGCATCGCCGCATTTTTAAATACCACATGATCACCATAGCTTTTGCTCATATCCTCCACGATTACCGGGTAATTTCCAGAGCGAGGGGAAGGTGGAAAGCGGAGTTTAAGTGCAGAAGTATCTACTTCATCCACTTCGATTATTTCCATTTTCTCCAGCATTTTCACACGGGATTGGACTTGGAGGGTCTTGGAATATGTGCCTTTGAATCTGTCGATGAATCCTTGGATATCTGCAATAGTAGCCTGTTGCTCCTCGTAGTGTTTTTGCTGCTGCTCGCGGCGCTCTCTTCGGAGTTCTAGGTAATGGCTGTATTTGGCTTTATAATCATAGATGCGACCCATCGTTACCTCAATAGTTCGGGTAGTGATGTTATCGACAAAGGCACGATCGTGGGAGATCACCACTACCGCCTTTGCTTTAGTCAAAAGGAAATCTTCCAGCCATTGAATGGATTCGATATCAAGGTGATTCGTTGGCTCAT
>JAHEBE010000176.1 GCA_024642365.1 Algoriphagus sp. | reverse complement strand
TAATTCCTGATTATTTACCAGCAAAAGAATTTTTAAATTTATTTGCCGGGATAGCAGAAATTATTGCAGCTATAGGCTTATTAATCCCAAAGACACAAAAAATGGCCGCTTGGGGCATCATCATTATGCTGATCGCATTCATACCATCACACGTTTATTTTATCCAAATTGGATCTTGTATTCCAGATGGCCTCTGCGTACCAGAATGGGTCGGCTGGATCAGGTTAATTATCATTCACCCCATGTTGATGGGCTGGGCATGGCTTTACACTAAACCCTAAATAAATGGATGGATTTAATGTTTTTGGAGAAAAAATCAAGATTTGTAGCGAAAATCCGTTGACAGGATTTTATAGAACGGGATGTTGCGAAACCGGTCCTGACGATTTAGGTACTCATACAGTTTGTGCTATTATGACTTCCGAGTTTTTAACCTTTTCCAAATCACGGGGTAATGACCTTATTACCCCCATTCCTTCATTCGACTTTCCAGGATTAAAGCCGGGGGATCAGTGGTGTCTTTGTGCACTAAGGTGGTTAGAAGCTTACGAATCTGCGGTCGCACCAATGGTTAACCTTGAAGCTACCAATGAAAAAACCTTAGAAATTATTCCTTTAGAAACCCTAATAAAGCATTCAATTAGAAAAAAGTAAGTAAAATTTCTATTTTAGTTAATATTACTAACAAAAGTCAAAGGAATACTAAACCATTTTTAACTTCATTCCGTTACATATTAGATTTTGAATATTAATTATGGAGACAATACTGATTAGATCAAAAGTTGAGGTAAGTGGAAATTTGTATGTAAAAGAGCCATTTAGCTCTGAATTAGGTACTTTAATAGTTCGCGAAGGGACTCGTTTAATACAGGAATTAGGAGTCGAACATTTCACTTTCAAAAAACTAGCCACTACAATTGGTAGTACTGAGGCAGCCATTTATCGCTATTTTGAAAATAAACATAAGCTTTTATTATACTTAACAGCTTGGTATTGGGGATGGATGGAAATTAATTTAGTCTATGCCACAGCAAACTTGACTGATCCAGATGAGCGTTTGGGGGTAGCGATCAAATTAATGGTGGATGGGCCTATTTTTACTAAAAATCAATATCTTGATCCTATTCAGTTACACCAATTAGTTGTAAATGAATCACTAAAAGGATACCTGACGAAAGAGGTCGATGATGAACATGAAAATGGCATTTTTACGCAAGTTTATAAGTTTGGAGAGCGAATCTCCACCATCATTAATGAAATAAACCCAATGTATGAATATCCAAAAACCCTTGTATCAACCGTAATGGAATCAAGTCTTTTGCAATCATTTAATTCCAAACACCTACCTGGTATGATCGAGAAGTCGATGGATTCAGCAGGTCGCTATCAATTCTTTCATCAGTTAGTCGTAAATGCCATCACCAATGAATAATACGGAAGGAATGTCTCCTGTCGCGCGTTTATTTAGCTTGTTGCGCGAAGAAAAGAACCAAGTTTATGCGATCTATTTCTACGCAATTCTAAATGGATTGATCACGCTTTCTTTGCCTTTGGGTATTCAAGCCATCCTTAATTTTATCCTGGGAGGCCGAATTACCACTTCTTGGGTTATCCTTGTGATTATTGTTGCGCTTGGTGTGGCCTTTGGAGGTTTTTTACAGATATCACAGCTACAAATTTCGGAAAAACTACAGCAGCGGATATTTTCAAAGGCTGGTCTTGCAATTGCCTACCGATTGCCGAAGGTAAAAACAGAAGTTTTACATGGAGAATATGGCCCAGAAATCGTCAATAGATTCTTTGATATTGTCAATTTGCAAAAAGGGCTTTCCAAAATATTAATTGACTTTTCGACCGCATTTCTTCAAGTCTTTTTTGGATTGCTTTTACTATCGTTCTATCACCCCACCTTCATTTTATTCGGGATTGGCCTTGTAGGAATACTAAGTGTGATCTTTTATTTCACTAGTCCAAAAGGAATGGAAACTGCTTTGAAAGAATCCACCTATAAATATCAAACAGCTTATTGGTTGGAGGAAGTAGGCCGAACATTGAACTCTTTCAAATTGGTTGGAAGCACACGATTGCCAATTTTAAGAGCTGATAAGCTCATTCAAAAATATATTGAATTTAGAACTAAGCACTTTTCTGTGTTGATTTTTCAATATAAAGTGATGATCGTGTTTAAAGTATTGATCGTTACGAGCTTGTTACTTGCCGGAAGTTTACTCTTAATCAACGACCAAATCAGTATTGGTCAATTTGTCGCTGCTGAAGTGATCATCATATTGGTGGTAAATGCTGTGGAAAAGTTGATTCTGTCATTAGAAACAGTTTATGACACATTGGTATCTGTAGAAAAAATCGGGCACATCATGGATTTGGAATTGGAGCATCGCTCTGACACGGAGAAGATTATTGTTTCCAAACCTGAAGGTCTTCAGTTTAGCCTTGAAAATGTAACATTTCAGCCAACAGATGCAGTTAAACCCATCCTAAAAAATCTTTCTTTAACTATTGAGCCGGGAAGTAAAGTCGTAGTAAATGGAGCAAGTGGAAGTGGAAAATCGGCACTATTGGCACTTTTCTCAGGGCTATACGAAGAATATGAAGGAGAAGTGAAGGTCAATAACCTTTCCATTGAAATTATTCAATTGGAAAAATATAGAGCGATGGTTGGTGATTGCTTGGAAACAGAACAGATTTTTCACGGCTCTATTAAAGAGAATATTCTTGTGGGAAGGGATTTCGAATCGGATCAGCTGGAATATTTATTAGACCTCGTTGATCTAAAGGAATATGTTTATCAGTTACCGGCAGATCTTGACACCATGTTATTGCCAGAGGGAAAGGGTTTATCAAGAAAACTCGCCCAAAGTATTTTATTAGCTAGAGCATTTCTCGGAGATCCCAAAGCAATAATTATGGAAGACTCTTTGAGTTATTTGGAAGAGCCGATGAAGACTCGAATTTCTGAATTCCTTTTCAAGGGAAACTGGACACTTGTATTGGTATCAAATGAAGATGATATTTTGGCAAAGGCAAGTCAGATTATTCATTTAGACCAAGGAAAGCTTTCTTATAGCGGAAACTATTCAGGTTATCAATCATTTAGAGCAAAGAATTCTTAATAGCCATGTTGGATATTTCAAAAGTAAAAATTAAAGAATCCATTCCTTTTAGCGGAGCTAAGAGTTTGGTGATGACTTTGCCTATCAAAGAAAGTAAGCGAAGAGTTCGGATCCTTACCGGTCTTTTGATTGTGGTTTTCATCATGTTGTTTTTGCCTTGGACTCAAAACATTAGATCCAAAGGCTATGTGACAGCACTTAAACAAGAACAGCGGCCTCAAACCATCCATTCGGTTATTGCCGGGAGAATTGAAAAGTGGTATGTGCGTGAAGGTGCTTTCGTGCAAAAAGGGGACACAATTCTTCAAATCTCAGAGATCAAGGATGAATACTTTGATTCAATGCTTCTACCAAGGACAAAGCTTCAGGTAGATGCCAAGAATCAATCCGCAGAATCCTATGCTGAAAAAGTACAGCAGCTTCAAACTCAAATAAAAGCCTTGGAAGCAAACAATATTTTGAAGTTGAAACAGGCTCAGAATAAATTGAATATGTCTAATCTGAAGGTTCAGTCCGATAGCATTTATTTTGAACAAGCTAAAGTAAACTACAAAGTAGGAGTGGAACAGCTGGAACGTGCTGAAAAACTATATAAAGAAGGATTACGATCGCTAACTGATCTCGAGACAAGAAGATTGAAATTTCAAGAAGTTCAAGCAAAGTTGCTTGCAGCTGAAAATGATTACTTGAGTAGCCAGAACTCTCAGATTTCTTCCTTGATAGATTTAGATGCTATCGAGAATGATTTCAGAGACAAATTAGCAAAGGCAAGATCTGAGATGTTTACTGCGATGTCCTCACAGTATGATGCGGAAGGAACAGCCCAAAAACTTGAAAACCAGTACTCAAATTATGAGGCTAGAACTGGGTTTAGACACATATTAGCCCCTCAGGATGGCTACCTCGCTAGATCCATTCAAGTAGGTATTGGGGAAACAATTAAAGAAGGAGAAGAGATTTTAAATATAGTTCCAGCTTCTGCTGAGCTAGCAGTGGAGATGTATGTTCAACCAGTTGATCTACCCTTGATCAAAATTGGAAACAAAGTCCGATTTATTTTCGATGGTTGGCCAGCTATTGTTTTCTCAGGTTGGCCCCAGCTTTCGAATGGTACCTTTGGTGGAGTAGTAGTCGCCATAGATCAATTTGCAGGTAAAAACAACCAATATCGAGTAGTAGTTGCTGAAGATCCAGAAGAAGAAGCATGGCCAGAATTGCTCCGTATGGGATCCGGTGCAGATGGTATAGCATTGCTCAACGACGTGCCAGTATGGTATGAGATCTGGCGACAACTCAATGGATTCCCTGCTGATTATTATACTCAAGAAGAAAAAGAAGCAGCCGAAAGCAAAAAATGATGAAAAGGATCTCAATTATTTTATTTCTTTTCTTCTGTTCAGGGTCCGCTTGGTCGCAAGCCATGGATACTCTTGACTTTGAGTCATTCCATGTTTGGGTTAGGAATTATCATCCAGTTTCAGCTCAAGCTGCAATAAATCTGCGGATGGGAGAGATGGAAGTGAGACAGGCTCGAGGGGGCTTTGATCCAAAAGTATTCGGGTCTTTAGATAAAAAGGAATATAAGAACAGCACCTATTATGATCGACAAGAGGCAGGAGTGAGTATTCCTACTTGGGCGGGAATAGAACTCAACGGTACCTTTGAGCGAAATTCTGGTCAGTTTCTTAATCCAGAAGCCTCTGTACCTTCAGATGGTTTATTTGCAGTTGGTGCAGCTGTAAATCTTGGGCAAGGTCTATTAATGGATGAACGCAGAGCTGCCTTACGCCAAGCACAAATTTATCAAGAGTCCACAAGTTCACAGCGAGAGCAATTACTAAATCAGCTTTACTTCGAGTCAGCAGAAGCTTATTGGAAGTGGGCCTTGGCCTATGAAAATGTTAAGGTTCTTGAAGAAGGAGTGGAGTTAGCCAAAATAAGGTTCGAAGGAATCAAAATTTCATATGAATTTGGAGACCTACCTGCCATTGATACTGTTGAGGCATATTCACAATTATTAAACAGACAGTACAGCCTTCAATCAGCTGAAAACGCATATTTTGGAGCTACTCAAATGCTGAACACTTTTCTTTGGGGCGAAGAAGGGGAACCTATGTTTTTGGAGGAAGGTATATTTCCGCAGGGATTATTGGACAATGCAGAATTAATTATTGAGAAAGAAGATTTGCGAACAGCAGTGGGAAACCACCCACTATTGGAGCTTGCAGATTTTGAATTAGCAAGCCTAGGAGTAGAGCGAAAATTAAAATCACAACAGATCCTTCCGGTTGTAAAGTTGAAATACAATTTTCTTACTGAAAATTTAAATGAGTTCGATTCACCGTTTTTTGAAAATAATTACAAGTGGGGAGTATCGGTTTATACTCCATTGCTCTGGCGAAAAAGTAGGGGAGCATTGGGATTAGCAGATGCAAAGATTGACTTCAAGCAAAACTCGAGAGATTTGAAAGAGGTGGAATTACGGACCAAATTAGAAACAGAAATAAATAGTCTCGAGGTGGTAAATCAACAAATAGTAACCTTTTCTCAGAATATTACCAGTTTGGATATGCTGCTCCAAGGCGAGTTAAGGAGGTTTGAAATTGGTGAGAGCAGTTTATTTTTGGTTAACGCTAGAGAAGTATCACTTTATAGTTCAAGACTGACATTCAACGACTTAGTTTCCAAGCGAAGAATAAATTTCGCAAAAACAAGATTTGCAGCAGGCTTAGGATTTAACGAACAATAAATATGGGAGCATTAGCGCTAGTACAAGTTGATATTCATGACAATGATCTATACGATTCTTATAAGAAACTTACTCCAGCTACAGTAGCAGCCTATGGTGGGAAATTTTTGGTTCGCGGAGCTGAAGTTCAGGTTTTGGAAGGCGAATGGAATCATGATCGATTGGTGATACTTGAGTTTCCTGATAAAGATTCTGCGCTAAACTGGTACTATTCTAAGGAGTATGAAGAAGCTAGGATGATTCGTCAAAAAGCAGCAAAGACAAAATTTTTTATTCTTGAATTTTAATTTCTGGCACTTTTATTGGTTTGAAATGCATAATAGTTGATATATATCATTCTGCTATTATTTTAAAACTAATAAATCACCTCAAACTAGTCTTAGAAAAATTCATCTATCCTTAAAATTATTCAAATGAAAAAAACCAGATTACTACTAAAACAGGCACTCTTATTTTCAGCCACTCTTGTATTAGTTTCTTGTCTTCCTGATTCAGAAACTCCTGTAATTCAAGAGGAAACAAACCAAATAGAAGCTTCAAGTAATCCTGATGGAGGAGGCGAAAACCTTAGAAAAACTCCAGAGAGAAATTACTTTGAAAAATTTGAAAATGCTTTATTTGCAGTACCAGGAGACGGGTATGTGCCAG
>JAHEBE010000175.1 GCA_024642365.1 Algoriphagus sp. | reverse complement strand
ATCAAGTTCATGTTGGGATTTTCTTCCCCATAATAGGTAATCCCAGTTGGAGACTTCAAGTCAATCTTGGGGATAAACAAAAAGCCATAGCGTTCCCCATTTTGAACTTGAGCTTTTGCTTCATCAGGGCTGATATTGGAAAATGAAAACGCATATTGCTCTGAGCTTTCCAGAAAGAAAATTTTATTTTCATCAATAACCTCGATAATTCGTAGAGATTGATTTTCCTTTTCTTCCATCGCGATCCAGACAAAAACTCCCATGATCGCAGGGAATATCAACGGAGTCAGCAAGGTGACAATTAAAAAGGATTTCTTCTTGACCCGAGCGAGGTATTCGCGCTGAATGACTAGCCAGATTTTATCCATTTTCAGCTGATTTTACCTGGTGAATAAATATTTCTTCCATACTTGGGATGACCTCTTGAAACCTGATGATTTCACCATATTCCATGAGTTCATGGAGCAACTGGTTAGGAGATTTACCACTTAGTGGAAGGGTGAAATGCATCATAGAATCATCTTGCTTGGCCGCCCACTCAGTCGGAATCGGTTGCCTCAGATGATCCATTGAAATGGTAAATACTTCTGGCCGGAAGCTGGATTTTACTTGCTTGATCGTTCCATCAAGAATTTTTTTAGATCGGTTGATCATAGCTACTTGATCACAGAGGAGCTCCACAGATTCCATCCGATGAGTAGAGAGAATTACCGTAGTTCCGTTTGATTTGAGTTCAAGAATTTCATTCTTGATTATCTCTGCATTCACTGGATCAAATCCTGAAAAAGGTTCATCCAAAATCAATAAGGGGGGATTATGAATCACAGTAGAAATAAACTGAATCTTTTGAGCCATTCCCTTCGAGAGATCTTCAATCTTTTTTTCTTTCCAAGAAGCAATCTCTAGTTTGTTGAGCCAGTGATTAATTTTCGTTTTTGCTTCCGAAGAAGACAATCCTTTTAATCGGGCAAAATAAATCATCTGATCCCAGACGGACATCTTTTTATAAAGTCCTCGTTCCTCTGGCAAATATCCAATCTTACTGATGTGTTTTGGGGACAATAATTCTCCATTTATATAAATGGAGCCGGCATCTGCGTCGATAATTTGATTGATGATCCGAATCAAAGTTGTTTTTCCGGCACCATTTGGCCCAAGTAGTCCAAAAATAATTCCCTTTGATACTTCAAGACTTACATCCGAAAGTGCTTTAGTAGTATTATAAGTCTTGGTTAAATTTTGAATTTTCAGCATCCTATAAAAAAGTAAGCATTAATCAATAGTGACAGAGCCTACGCTCACGTCTATTGTCATTTCGATTCGCTTAGGATCGGATTCTTTATAGCCTCGAGTGACATAGACATTATCCCCCATACTTTTTAAATATTTCGGGAGCGAAGCACGACACATCGGGGTAGTTTTCATCTTGATTTTGATCGGATATGAATCTGAAGGTAAGTTTAAATTGAGTGTTCCAGCACCTACAGCTGCAATAATCTGACTGCCATTTGACATTTCATCAGAGAATTCTAAGTCTATTTTCCCATAGTTGACCTCGATGATTATTTGTTTTGCATTGGTGTAATTGACTTTATCAAGGGTCACAGTTCCCATATTTAAAGTCACTAAAAGTGTGTCCATCTGAACTTGATTCGGGTTTTCAGAACTATAGTGTATAAACACATCTGCACTGGCGCTTCTAATTTTCAATTGATTGATAGTCAGCGTAGCCAAATCAAAATCTGATTTTCCCATTCCTAGGTTAAAATCGAGATGGTAGAGGTAATTTGTGGTGAGTCCTAAATCCCAAGTATGATCGAAATCAGTCGAGGAACTGGAAAAAAGTTTAGAAGTAATGCTTTTCCCAAGATTTTCAGACTCCACGTTTTTGTGGACTAGAGAAGCTGAAAGAACATTATTAGCTACCGAATTAGAAAATACCGGAAGAATATTAGTTTTTTCTAGGTGTCCATGGATAAAAAGAGGTTCTGAAGATCGGATCTTTTTGAGGTTAGTGGTACTCTTATAGGAAGTAAATTCCAAGGCAACTAATTCAAATCCTTTAGTCTGTGTGACTTTAAACTCCTTGATTAATTGCGCCTTACTCAAACTTACCCCTCCAAAAAACACCAGGAAAAGCAGACACAAATTTCTAAGCATAAGGGTAAGGTACGAGTTGACTTTCAAAAAGTTTTTTAAAAATATAAAAAAAGCCAGAATTGCTTCTGGCTTAAATTATTAAAAGAACTCTTTCATTTTGTCAAAGAAAGTCTTGTCTCCCTTTCCTGGGTCAGGCTTGAAGTTTTCTGAGACTCTTAGATTTTCTAAAGTTGTCCGCTCTTCTTTGGAAAGGTGAGTCGGTGTCCAAACATTAACCATGATCAATTGATCACCGCGGGTATACCCATTGATATCTTTAATTCCTTTGCCTTTCAAGCGAAGCATTTTGCCAGATTGGGTTCCTGCATCAATTTTGATCTTGACTTTACCTTCAATCGTAGGCACTTCCACAGAAGCGCCAAGAGCCGCATCAACAAATGAGATGTATAGATCAAAGATTACATTATTCCCGTCACGCTGTAAAGTCGGATCTTCTACCTCTTCGATGACGATAAGCAAATCTCCAGGAATTCCGCCAGGGGTTTCATTCCCTTTGCTGGACATGCTCAGCTGCATACCTTCTGCAACACCTCCAGGAATATTAATTGAAATTACTTCCTCTTTAATAATTAAACCTCGAGAATCAGCCTCTGATGGTTTTTTGTCTACAAGTTGGCCATTGCCTCCACAAACCCCACAAGTACTTGCCGAGACCATCTGGCCAAGCATCGTGTTGACCACTTTTTTAATCTGTCCAGAACCTTGACAGGTAGAGCAGCTCTTAAAAGTCACCCCATCTGCAATGACATGACGCTTCACTTTAATTTTCTTTTCTACACCATTAGCGATCTCGCTTAGTGTCAATTTAAGCTTCACGCGTAGATTAGTTCCTTTTTTCGTACGACGACCGCCTCCACCGCCTCCACCAAAGAATGACCCAAAACCCCCACCACCAAAAATATCTCCAAACTGAGAGAAGATATCTTCCATGTTCATACCGCCACCATATCCTCCAGCTCCTCCTACTCCTTGGTGACCAAACTGGTCATAGCGTTGTTTTTTCTCGGGGTTACTGAGAACTTCATAGGCTTCTGCAGCTTCTTTGAATTTATCTTCAGCTTCTGGGTTATCAGGGTTTTTATCCGGGTGAAATTGGATTGCTAACTTTCGGTATGCTTTCTTTATTTCATCTGCTGAGGCAGATTTGGAAACCCCTAATACCTCGTAATAATCTCTTTTTGCCATAATTTTATGCTCCTGTCACTACTTTTGCAAAGCGAACTACTTTATCGCCAAGCTTATATCCTTTCTCAACCACATCGATTACTTTTCCTTTCATTTCTTCATTTGGAGCAGGAATCTGGGTAATTGCCTCTTGAGTATCTGCATCAAAGCTTTTCCCCACCAAGCCTTCCATAGGAGCAAGACCTTTGCTCGAAAGGATTCGAACTAGCTTTTGAAAAATCAGCAAATTTCCTTCTCTTACTTTACTTCCTTCCACTTCATTTTCACTTGCCTTCAAGGAGCGCTCAAAATCATCAACCACAGGGATCAAATCTCTAAGGACATCTTCAGAGGCAGTCGTAATCAGATCCAATCGCTCTTTTGAAGTACGTTTTCTATAATTCTCGAAATCAGAATAGAGTCGTAGGTATTTGTTTTTTAATTCTAAAACCTCTTGTTCGAGTGAATTGCCAGACTCGCTAGCATTTTCTGATCCTTCAGTCTCATCTACGATTTCATCCATTTCCATCTCAGAATTCTCTTCCATAAGAGGTTTTTCATTTGGATTAATTTCTTGGTCTAGTTGTTCCTTATCATTCATCTTTTTATTCATTTCTAGTTGGCGAATCTACTTAAACAATATTGTTGCCAGCCCTCAAATACTGACAATGTGGCATTTTACTTTGTGTGTATTGCCTGCCAAATCAAGTCTTTCAATTTATCCAGGTTGAAATTTGATACCGAAGAAATGAAAGCATACGGGATATTTTTAGGAATTTCTCGAGTCATCTCTTTCATCAATTCCTCATCTAGCATATCAGATTTAGAAATGGCTAAAATCCTCTTTTTATCCAAAAGTTCAGGGTTATATTTTTCCAATTCTCCAATAAGAATATCGTATTGTTCTTTTATGTCTGGCGCATCTGCCGGGATCATAAAAAGCAAAATGGAGTTACGCTCAATATGCCTTAAAAACCGAATTCCGAGTCCTTTCCCTTCAGCCGCACCTTCTATAATTCCAGGGATATCCGCCATTACAAAGGATTGATCTCCGCGATAAGCAACTACGCCTAGGTTAGGTACGAGCGTTGTAAAAGGATAATCGCCAATTTCTGGTCTTGCTGCAGAAATCGATGAAAGTAGAGTAGACTTTCCTGCATTTGGAAATCCAACCAAGCCTACATCAGCCAATAGTTTAAGCTCGAGTACAATCCATTCTTCTATTCCTGGCTCACCCGGTTGTGAATAATGAGGTGCCTGATTTGTCGAAGTCTTAAAATGATCATTACCTAGTCCGCCCCTTCCGCCTTTGGTCAAGATTACTTCTTGGCCGTCTTCCGTTATTTCGAATCTTTTTTCGCCAGTTTCTGCGTCTTTGGCAACTGTGCCCAAAGGAACCTCAAGGATTATATCTTTTCCGTCTGCGCCAGTCCTTCTACCTCCTTCACCATGATTACCTGCGTCAGCAATGACATGCTTCTTGTACTTTAGGTGCAATAGCGTCCACACATTGGTTGTCCCCCTTAGGATAATATGACCGCCACGTCCACCATCTCCGCCATCTGGCCCGCCTTTTGGCACATGTTTTTCTCGTCTGAAATGCAAGGCACCTGCGCCACCTGCTCCGGATCTGGAACAAAATTTCACATAATCGATAAAATTGGAATCTGCCATCTTTTGGAAATAAAAAGGCTAAGCAGTAATGCTTAGCCAAGTTTTGAAATGCAAAATTAAGAAAATTAACCTTACGAGTAACTATTGATCACAGAAGTGATGGAATGAAAGATTTGATCTATTTCCCCTACTCCATTTATTTTGGAGAGTTTATTTTGCTTCTTGTAATAGTCCGCTACGGGTAAAGTTTCATCTAAGTAGACTTTAATTCGAGTATTGATTTTATCTTCATCTTGGTCATCTACTCTATTAGATGTTTTACCCCTTTCTTTAATTCGAGCTTTCAATACATCTTGAGGAACATCCAGAGCAACCATGCCTGAGATAGCAAGATTATGGATTGCCAACATTTTATCGAGCGCTTCAGCTTGTGCGGTAGTTCTAGGGAATCCATCGAAAATGTATCCATGAGTACTGTTTTTAGTCTCGTTGATTTTATCTTCAACCATTCCAATCACTACCTCATCAGGAACAAGTCGTCCCTCATTCATATATTTTTTGGCTAAAACCCCCAATTCTGTTCCTTCTCCAAGATGTTTTCTAAACAAATCTCCTGTAGAAAGATGGGTCAAACCATATTTTTCAATCAATTTTTCACTTTGAGTGCCTTTTCCTGCGCCAGGAGGGCCAAATAGTACAATATTATACATCGAAAGGTATTAATTAAGAAGTCTTGAGCTGATAGATTAGAGGTAGATTTCTACCTAAACCATCATAATCAAGACCATATCCAAGGACAAATTTATTCGGAATTTCAAAACCGACATAATCTAACTGATAATTAAACCGAAAAGCTTCCGGTTTGAAGAGTAAAGTAGCGATGGAAATACTAGCAACACCCAAGCTTAAAAACTCCAAAATCAAATGATTCATACTAGCGCCAGAATCCACAATATCTTCAACTATCAAAATATTTTTTTCTTTCAAATCGCCATTTAGGGCAATTGTTGATTTTATGGCTCCAGTACTTTCAATACCCTGATAGCTAGATATTCCAATAAAAGAGACTTGAATTGGTATTTTTATTTCTCTACATAAATCTGCAAAGAATACAAAAGCACCGTTTAGAACTCCTACCATCACTAGGTCTTTTCCCAAAAAATCTGTGGAGATCTTTTCACCAAGCTTTGCAACTCTTTCCCGGATTAAATTTTCGTCCAAAAAAGGCTGGAAATATTTATCATGAACCTTTATGAGCTCCATTTTCTATAATTTTTCTAAAAGGTAACGATATAATGCAATCATAGCCTCCAAGTCCAAGAGAGAAACCTTTTCATTTGGCGAATGAACATTATCTTCTGCAGCTCCAATAAAACACCAATCTATGGCATAAGGTGAAAATTGAACTTCGCGACCATCACTTCCCCCATATTCCTCAACCTCTAATTGAAATGGAATTCCACTTTCCCGAGCTAGTCGAATTATCTTGTCAAGAAATATTTTTCTGGGAACAAATTTATCTCGGATTGAAATAACGACTCCATCATGATGGCGAACTCCCTCAGTTACCCAAGTAATATCAGAAATCAAAGCCTGCTTAATAGGAG
>JAHEBE010000174.1 GCA_024642365.1 Algoriphagus sp. | reverse complement strand
CGCCATCTACTTGGATTACTTGCCCAGAGATATAGCTACTCATGTCCGAACCTAAGAATACGCAGGCATTAGCCACTTCTTCAGGCTGTCCACCTCGCTTCATTGGAATGCCATCTCTCCAGCCTTGTACCGTTTTTTCGTCAAGGACGCCAGTCATTTCAGTTTCAATAAAACCTGGTGCCACAGCATTACTTCGAATGTTTCTAGATCCGAGTTCAAGAGCGACAGATTTGGTAAATCCTATAATTCCAGCTTTTGATGCCGCATAATTTGCCTGACCAGCATTTCCTTTGATGCCGACTACAGAGGTGATGTTGATGATAGAACCAGCCTTAGCTTTCATCATCGTACGTGTTGCTGCCTTCACGGTGTTAAAGCAAGATTTCAAGTTGATCCCAATCACTTCATCCCAAGCTTCTTCAGTCATTCTCATGAGCAAATTATCTCGAGTAATTCCGGCATTGTTGATCAGAATATCCAGCCCGCCAAATTCTGCTACGACTGCATTGACTAGTTCTTCAGCTGAAGCAAAGTTGGATGCATCTGAGCGATAGCCTTTGGCCTTAATACCAAACTCAGCCAATTCCGCCTCGAGCGCTTGACCTTTTTCTACAGAGGATAAAAATGTGAAAGCAACATTAGCGCCTTCTTGTGCATATCTGATGGCAATTGCCCGACCGATGCCTTTAGAAGCTCCGGTGATCAAGGCTGTTTTTCCTGAAAGTAATCCCATTGATTTTTTGATTTTTGATTGCTCAAAAATAGAAAAAAAGATATTGTATCCGATTTTTAAACTCAATTCGCTTTGAATTTTCCGTATTCACGATTAGAATAGAAGGTGAATGACAGTGTCGGTAAAATTTAATTTTTTAGATGATAGAATAAAAAGAATTCTATTTCGATAAGTTGGGAAAATCAATTTTTAGAATCAGAATAAGCCTTGTTTTGACGATGGAACAGAATTTTTTTCTGAATTCAAAAGGCCTATTTTTGCATAATTTCAATCAGTTTTTACCAAAGTTTTTAAAAATATGTCTTCAACAAAATATGACTTGATCGTTCTGGGTAGTGGTCCAGGCGGATATGTGGCTGCAATTCGTGCTTCGCAACTTGGCCTTAAAACCGCTGTTGTAGAAGCGGCAGAATTGGGTGGTATTTGTCTCAATTGGGGATGTATTCCTACCAAAGCCTTGCTTAAAAGTGCTCAGGTTTTTGAATACATTCATCACGCTGCCGATTATGGAATTTCTGTCAAAGATGCCAAGGCTGATTTTGATGGAATGGTCAAAAGAAGTAGAGGAGTGGCAGATGGAATGAGCAAAGGCGTTACTTTTTTGATGAAGAAAAATAAAATCGATGTGATTTCAGGCTGGGGAAAAGTTCAAGCTGGAAAGAAAATCGAAGTGGCAGATAAGGACGGTAAAAAGACTGTTTATGCTGCTGAAAACATCATTATTGCGACAGGTGCTCGTTCTAGAGAGTTGCCTTCCATGAAAATTGATGACAAGAAAATCATTGGATACAGAAAAGCAATGACTTTGGAGAAGCAGCCGAAGAAAATGGTTGTAGTAGGATCTGGAGCGATTGGAGTTGAATTCGCTTACTTCTATAATGCCATTGGTACCGAAGTTACAATTGTGGAATATTTAGATCGAATCGTGCCAGTAGAAGATGTGGAAGTTTCCAAAGCATTGGAGAAGATCTACAAAAAAGCAGGAATGACGATTATGACTTCATCTGAAGTGACTGCTGTCGATACCAAAGGCACAGGTTGCAAAGTGACCGTAAAAACTGCGAAAGGTGAAGAAACTTTAGAATGCGATGTGGTGCTTTCTGCTGCAGGTGTTGTTTCTAACTTGGAGAATTGTGGATTGGAAGATGTTGGAATCCTCGTAGAAAAAGGAAAAATCAAAGTAGACGAATACTATAAAACCAATATGCCAGGCTATTATGCCATCGGTGATGTGGTGACAGGACCAGCATTGGCACACGTAGCCTCAGCGGAAGGGATTATCTGTGTAGAGAAAATTGCGGGTCATCATCCTGAGCCATTGGATTACGGAAATATTCCAGGATGTACGTATTGTTCTCCTGAGATCGCTTCGGTAGGGATGACTGAAGCAAAAGCAATCGAAGCTGGCTATGAAGTTCGAATCGGTAAGTTTCCTTTCTCAGCTTCAGGAAAAGCATCCGCTGCAGGAGCTAAGGATGGATTTGTGAAGTTGGTTTTTGATAAGAAATACGGTGAGCTTCTCGGAGCACATATGATCGGAGCAAACGTCACTGAGATGATAGCAGAGATTGTCGCCATTCGAAAGCTGGAGACAACGGGTCATGAATTAATCAAGACCGTGCACCCTCACCCAACCATGTCTGAAGCAATCATGGAAGCTGCAGCTGCAGCCTATGACGAAGTGATTCACTTGTAAAAGGTAGAATTTTAGATAACTTAAGCACAAGATTGGAGTTTCGATCTTGTGCTTTATTTTTAGGTATTAAAAAATTCCAATTGGAAGAACAAGAATTAATCGCTGGCCTCAGGGCTAAAAACCGAGGTGTCACAGAGTACTTGTACGAGAAATACTCTCGGGCTTTATTTGGAGTGATCTCTCGTATTATCTTCGATAAGGATATCGCAGAAGAAGTTTTTCATGATTCTTTCGTTAAAATCATTCAGAAAATTGATAGCTACGAAGAGTCCAAAGGCCGACTCTATACTTGGATGGCCAATATTTGTAGAAACTCAGCTATAGATAAAACTAGGTCAAAAGAAATCTCCCAGTCAAGTAAGACCAATACCATTGAAGACTTCGTATATGGATTTGAAAGTAATTCAGACACGATAGATCATGTGAATGCTATCGGTGTAAAAGAATTGATGAAAGAATTAAATGAGGAGCAGCGTTTTATCATCGAGTATATTTATTTTAAAGGATACACGCATTCGGAGATATCAGAGGAATTTGATATACCGCTCGGAACTGTAAAGTCGAGAGTCAGGGCAGCAATTCAAGTGTTACGAAAAAATATAGACAGCATTTAAGTGGATATTCAAGCATACATCACATCAGGCAAATTGGAGCTCTTTCTATTGGGAGAGTTATCTGAGCGAGAGCGTGCAGAAGTGCTTTCCATGGCTGCAAAATATCCAGCGATCCAAAAAGAATTGGATGAACTGGAAGAAGCCATGCTTGCTATCGATGAATTGACAGCGAAAAGCCCTTCGCCAGAACTCAAAGGAAAAATATTCGATTCGCTCGAATCAACGTTCAAAGTTGAGTCTGCTAAGTCAGAAACTGCAAAAGCTGGAAAAGTTGTTTCACTTTCCCCTTGGAAATATTTTGGGATTGCGGCTTCGATCGTCGCTGTTTTGACCTCAGCGGCAGCGGTTTTTTACGCAAGCAAGTTTTATGAAAAGGAGCAGCAGTTTACAGCTTTGCTTCAGGAGCAATCTGTCATGGCGGATAATCTTAATCAGGTGAAGCAGGAATATGAAGCGAAAGATTCTCAACTGGATAAATTGGTCGCAGGTGATTTTAGATTGGTCAAACTTAAAGGAGAAAGCCTAGAGATGCAGAAAGATGCATCGGTGAATCTATTCTGGGATCAAGGAGCACAGGAAGTATTTATCGCTGTCAATAATCTGAATGAGCTTAGCGAAGAATTTGATTACCAACTTTGGGCTATCGGGGATCAAGGTCCGATCGGGATTGGATTGGTCAATGAAGGTGAAAAAATGACTTTACAGCAAATGCAAGCTGTAGCGCAAGCCGGAGCATTTGCAATTACCATCGAGCCAAAAGGAGGTTCCGTTTCTCCTACTTTGGATAAACTCGTGGTGATCGGGAATGTGGCTTAAAAAGAATCCTCAATAAGCCCACTCGAAAAAGGGTGGGCTTTTTTGTGCTTTTCTGAAAATGAGCCATCTTTAAAAACCTACTTTGCCTATGGAACTCCAACTCTCCACACCAGCCTTGCTTTTTTCGGCGATCACGCTGCTGATGCTCGCCTTCACCAACCGTTTTCTGGCAATTGCTAGCTTGATCAGAGGATTGCATAAAAACTACATGAAAGCACCCGAGCAAGAAATCATTGTGGAGCAGATTCATAATTTGCGTCGCCGTCTGACACTAATCAAAAACATGCAGCTTTTTGGAGTTTTTAGTTTTCTGCTTTGCATCATATGCATGTATTTACTCTTCCGTGGATATACCATGGCTGCGAATTGGGTTTTCGTAGCAAGTATGGGATCACTTTTGGTTTCGCTGGGAATTTCTCTTGTTGAAATTCAGATTTCCACCAAGGCATTAAATCTAGAGTTGAAAGATATGGAGGAGGTTTTCGAAAAACGAAGCAGCGGCTTGGATTTTATTTTCAAAAAAGATTCGAAAAAAAATGAAGAATAACCGGTATTGGATTTTTGCGCTTGTCCTGATTTTAGCAAGTTGCTCAGAGAAATCCGGTAAGGAATTAGTCTCTGAAAATGACTCAACGGTACTGATCGACAGCCGGGATTTTCACATAGAAGTCCCTGATGTGGCAGCCGCAAGAGATTTTTATAGCTGGACATCAGACCGAATCCCACTTGTGTCTGCCCACAGAGGCGGGCCTTATCCGGGATTTCCTGAGAATGCGATCGAGACCTTTGAAAATGTCACCAAATACACTCCGACCATTATTGAACTGGACGTTGCGATGACAAAAGATGGTGTGTTGGTCTTAATGCATGACGATGATTTGGAGCGAACCACTACTGGAAAAGGGAAAGTCAGTGATGTGACTTTCGAGTATATTCAAGGGCTGTTGTTAGAAGATGAAACTGGTGCAGAGACTCCATTTAAGGTCCCAACATTTAAAGAGGCCTTGGAATGGTCCAAAGGAAAAGTGTTATTAACCGTGGATGTGAAGCAGTCTGTCCCTTATGAAAAGTTAATCGCTGAAATCCGTGAAACAGGTTCAGAGGCACATTCAGCAGTCATTACCTACAGCTTTGCAGCAGCTAAAAAGATGTATTCGTTTGCTCCAGAGTTGATGCTATCGGTTACGATTCGAAATGAGGAGGAGATAGCCCGATTTGAGGAGACTGGAATTCCTTGGACTCGGGTGATTGCATTTACCGGAGTGGCTGAGCGCCCACAGGAGTTTAACCAAGCGTTGCACGAGAAAGGAGTGTTCACCATACTTGGTGTTTTGGGCAACTTAGACAGAAGTGCCATCGCCAGAGGAGATGAAATTTATGCTGGATTTGTACAAAAGGGAGCAGATATTTTGGCCACAGATCGACCTATCGAGGCTGCAAAAGCCATCAAAACCTTAGCCCCATCAAGCAGTTCTAAAAACGACTATTTTACAAGAAAATGATCATAGATTTAAGAAGTGATACGCTGACCAAGCCAACGGCAGGGATGCGCGAAGCCATGTTTTCAGCTCCAGTAGGAGACGATGTGTTTGGCGAAGACCCGACTGTAAATGCCTTAGAAGAAAAATTAGCCAAACTTTTTGGAATGGAGGCGGGACTGTTTTGTCCTTCAGGAACGATGACTAATCAAATTGCGATTCGTTTGCATACTCGGATTCAGACAGAAGTTATTTGTCATAAATATTCACACATCTATCTCTATGAAGGTGGTGGAATCATGGCCAATTCTTTGGCTTCTGTGAAACTTTTGGATGGAGATTTAGGAAAAATTACTGCCGAGCAAATCGGAGCTTCAATTAATCCGGATGACGTTCATGCACCTGAGACAACCATGGTTTCCCTGGAAAACACGATGAATAAAGGTGGGGGAAGTATTTACACCTTGAATGAAATCAAACCAATTCATGCGCTTTGTCGAGAAAAAGGATTAAAGCTCCATTTGGATGGAGCAAGACTTTTCAATGCTTTAGTCGAAACAGGCGAAAGTCCAACCGACTGGGGAGCCCATTTTGATACGATATCGATTTGCTTGAGTAAAGGCTTGGGTTGTCCGGTGGGCTCAGTCTTGCTTGGCTCAAAAGCATCTATCAAACGGGCTCGAAAAGTCCGAAAAGTTTTTGGTGGAGGAATGCGCCAAGCGGGATTTTTGGCGGCTGCAGGAATTTATGCATTAGACAACCAAGTGAATCGTCTGAAGGAGGATCATGCCCGAGCCAGAAAGCTGGGAGAAATGTTGTTAGGATCAAATTTCGTATCCGAAGTCCTACCTGTAGCCACGAACATTGTGATCGCCAGATTGGCAGGGATATCACCGGAAGATTTTATGGCAAAACTTGCTGCCCAGGATATCAAATCCGTAAAGTTTGGACCGGATTTGGTCCGCTTTGTCACACACTATGACTTTGGAGATGGGGCATTGGAGGAGTTTGGGAAGCGAATTTCTAGACTATAGTCTCAGACAATCTTCGACAATAATGAAAGCCCATTTAGGGCTTTTTCCGTTTCTCTGTATCTTGACTATTCAAAATTTAAATAAAAATGAACAACACCCCTTTAGCCGAGCGAATGCGACCGACACGATTGGAAGATCTGATTGGTCAAGATCATTTGTCTTCCCCAAATTCATTTTTATTCAAAGCAATCAAATCTGGAAATGTGCCCTCTCTGATCCT
>JAHEBE010000173.1 GCA_024642365.1 Algoriphagus sp. | reverse complement strand
TACTTCTTCCTACCCGTCCTCGCATTTGATGCAAGTCACTCAAACCAAACATATGGGCTCGATTGATCAAAATGGTATTGGCATTAGGGATGTCCAGTCCTGACTCAATAATATTAGTAGAGACCAATACATCATACTCATGATTGATAAAATCCACCATGATTTTTTCGAGTTTTTTCCCATCCATCTGCCCATGTGCTCCCACGACTCTTGCATCTGGAACAAGCTTCATAATCAAATTAGCGATGGAGTCTATTTCCCCTACCCGATTGTGCACAAAGAAAACTTGGCCTCCACGTCGAAGCTCATAGGCAACGGCATCTCGGATTACTGCTTCTTGAAAAGTTTGGACTTCGGTGGTGACAGGTTGGCGATTGGGTGGAGGAGTCGCTATGATGGAAAGGTCACGAGCCCCCATCAATGAAAAATGTAAGGTCCTAGGTATCGGTGTGGCAGTCAAAGTCAGTACATCTACATTAACCCGCAGATTTTTCAACTGGTCCTTCACTTTTACTCCAAACTTCTGTTCTTCATCAATTATCAATAGCCCAAGATCCTTGAATACAATGTCCTTGTTGACTATTTTATGTGTTCCGATTAAAATATCAATTTCCCCTGTTTTCACCTGGGCGACGATTTCTTTAATTTCCTTGGCAGTTCGGAAGCGGTTGATGTAGTCTACTTTCAAGGGTAGCTCACTCAGTCGTTCCTTAAAAGTCTGGTAGTGCTGCATCGCCAAAATTGTAGTAGGTACCAAAACAGCAACCTGCTTGCGGTCATTGACTGCTTTAAATGCCGCTCGGATAGCCACTTCTGTTTTTCCAAATCCCACATCCCCACAAACTAAGCGATCCATTGGATACGACTTTTCCATGTCGGATTTGACATCTTGAGTGGCGATCGCTTGATCTGGCGTGTCCTCATAGATAAAGGAAGATTCTAGTTCAATCTGAAGGACAGAATCTCGATTGAACGCAAAGCCCGGTGCGGCCCTTCGCTTAGCATAAAGGGCGATCAAATCCTTTGCAATATCTTTTACCTGTTTTTTGGCTCGTGTTTTTTTGTTTTCCCACTCAGGAGAGCCCAATTTAGACATCGCGGGAGCAGTGCCTTCTTGCCCCGAATATTTAGAGATTTTGTGTAGAGAGTGAATATTGACATAAAGCAAATCGTCGTCTCTAAAAATCAAGCGAACGGCCTCTTGTTTTTTCCCAGAGACATCTACTTTTTCCAAACCCGCGAATCTCCCCACCCCATAATCTATATGAACAATGTAATCACCTGGATGAAGTGCTTTCAGCTCTTTAATGGTAAGTGCCTTGGATTTGCTGGCTTTGGATCGGGTCTTGTATCGATGAAATCGCTCGAACAATTGATGGTCTGTAAAACAGGCAATTTTGGATTGACGATCTTCAAACCCTTCCCTCAATCCCAAAAGGATGCGTTGAATATGAAGGGTAGGGTCCAATTCTTTGAATATTCCGACTAAGCGATCCAATTGCTTGTCATTCTCAGCAGTTAGAATATTGGAAAAGCCTCTTTTTTCATTTTCTGACAAATGAGTGACGAGCAAGTCAAAATTCTTATTGAAGGAAGGTTGTGGCTGACTTTCCCATGTAAAAGATTTGGAATGGTTTAGGTAAAACTGTCTCCCAAATTCTATCCTTGAAAAATTTTCTGAAAGCTTCGAGAAATCATCTCCAGTTTCGAAAATGTCGGCCGGCCGAAGGACGAGTTTGTCATTTTTTGTTTTTCGGACGATTTGATCAAACTCTTGGGTAGCTTTATGAAAACACTCATCCATGACATCTTTCGTCAGCTGAAAGTCCTTGATCCAAATCTTAGTTTCCTCAGGAAGAAACCCCAAAAATGATTGCCTAACCTCTTGCAGCAAACGAGTTTGAATATTTGGAATTAGTGAAATCTGGTCTACCGTCTCAATGGAAAGTTGAGACTCCGGATCGAATGTTCGGATGCTTTCAATCTCTTTTCCGAAAAGTTCTAAGCGATAGGGATGTTCATTTGAGAATGAAAAAACATCCAAAATTCCTCCACGCATGGCAAATTGTCCGGGTTCGTAGACAAAATCAGTGCGTTCAAAATCATAGCTCTGGAGCAACTCTGCGACAAACTCCATGTCTACTTTTTCTCCAACTTTGGCAACGAAAGTATTTTCCCGAAGGGAGCGCTTATTAATTACTTTCTCATAAAGCGCCTCGGGATAAGTGATGATGACCCTAGATTTTTTTAGGTCGGCCAATACTTGATTTAGAAGTTCTGCGCGGATGAGGACGTTTGCATTGTCGACTTCTTCGTAATGGTAGGCTTTTTTAAAACTCGAAGGAAAAATCATATACTCCTCAGTTTGGAGCAAATTTTGAAGATCCGAATTTAGATAGGCAGCTTCCTCTTTGTCCTGAGCGATTAGTAAGTGAATTCCTCCATTGCGCTGAAAAAGCGCACTAAAAAGCACCATATCCAAACTCCCACTTAGCCCTTTAAGTTGGAGGATTGGTTTTCCAGGCAGCATGACCTCATGGGCAATGGATTGGAAAACGGCGTCTGCTTGGTAGATGGAAAGGAATTCTTGGCGATCCAAGGGAGTAGCTTTTGAGAATAAGATGGCCCAAAGTTAGGGCTTTATTGAATTCTGGGAACTTCATTCATTCAGAATTACTTTTTTCTGAACCTATGCCCGCTAAAAATGTTTCTCCACATATGGCTAATTCTAACGCCCAAACTACTTGGTTTCAGCGCCTGGAGCGAATGCATCCGTACGAGACATTGCTTTATCTTGGAATGATAGGGAGTGGATTGATTTTTATTTTCTTGGTGGTTGCCTTTTTATACTCGGGACTGAACCAACTCGCCGGACAAAATCAGCACATTCCAATTGCCTTTTTGATTTCCACTTTACTCTTGATTTTAAGCGGATATACCGCTACCCAAATGCGGCTTTATTACCAAGAGGAGCGGACCGATAAATTGGTTTCTGCATTGAGAAACACCTTGATTTTGGGAAGCTTATTTACCCTTCTTCAAGTGGTTGGCTGGTATGAATTGAATCAAATGGGAATAGATTTCAAAGGAATCCCGAGTGGAAGTTTCCTTTATCTTCTTTCTGGAATTCACATTGTGCATCTTCTTGGTGCGATGATTTTTGCGATAATTTTATTGTCCCAGATGAACCATCGAAAACAGGATGAAATACTTCATTTGATTCTGATTCGGAATCCATTTGAAAAAATGAGGATTAGGCTATTCACGTTCTATTGGCACTTTATGGATCTAATTTGGCTGATTTTATTTATCTTATTTGTGCTCAGCTTTTGATCTAATTCAAATGAAATTAACCATCGAAACTTCCGTAGCTCAATCCTACCTTCAGGTGAAGGAAGGGTTTAATGAATCTTTATTTAAAAAACTTAGTCCCCCATTTCCTCCAGTAAAACTCCTTCGGTTTGATGGTTCGAAAAAAGGTGATTTGGTCACGCTTGAACTGAATTTTATTTTTTTCAAACAGCGATGGACCAGTGAAATTGTGGAAGATCAAACGGATGCCGGCGAGTTTTTTTTCATTGACAAAGGCATTGAGCTTCCTTTTTTTCTAAAAGACTGGAGACATAAACATCGAGTAATTAACAAGGGAGCTCAGACTATAATACGGGATGAAATAGCCTATGAAGCCCCATTTGCATTGCTCACTTGGCTACTCTATCCTGCATTGTTACTGCAGTTTGCCTATCGTAAGCCTATCTATAAAAAGATTTTTTCTTAAGAAGCGGGTAGGTTTTCGCAGTTTTCGATTTTGCAATCCCCATATAAAACCAGAGAGTGGCTTTGTATAGTGGAGGAAAAAGACTTCCCAATAGCTTCTTTGATTTCATTGATTTTGGGATCTGAAAACTCTCTTATTTTTCTGCATTGATTGCAAACGTGATGGTCGTGGTGCTTATAGGTAAGCGCTTGCTCGTATAGCGCAACTTTATCTTTGAATTGATGCTTCACGGCAAGTCCACTTTCAACCAACAAATCCAATGTATTGTAGATTGTTGCTCGGCTGATCGTGTATCCTTTGTTTCGCATACTTAAAAAAAGCCCTTCCACATCCATGTGTTCATCTTCCGGCAAGGAATAAAGCTCATCAATCACGGAGAATCTTTCAGGAGTTTTTCTACTTCCTTGTTTCAAAAGAAAGTTTTCAAAAATTTTCTTCGCCTTTTCGATCAGTGCTTTATCCGCCATAATTTTTTGTGGTGCTAAAAATTTAAAGATGAGCCTTTCTTTATTTTTTATCAAACACTGGGACTAATCTCACGTAATTTGATTTGAATCTAATTAGTACCAATTCAGTCTAATTATTTTTAAACAAAATGAGGTGTAATTAAGATTTTAAATGGTTTGCTAGAAAACTTGTATCTTGAAATAAGCCTAATTCGCCCCAAAGTCAAATGTCAAAAAGGTTACTAATTCTGTGGTTTCTTCTCCTGCTGATTCCAGTGATGGGCTCGGCGCAGGTGCCCGGATTCTTTTTGAAAGAAAAAAAGAAGAAAGCCACGATCCCATTTTATTCTTCGAATAGCCTGATCATAGTACCAGTCTCCATCAATGGTAACCCTCCGGTTAATTTTATGATTGACACGGGAGTGCGGGCAAATATTCTTTTTAGTAAAACGCTTGGGGATGATTTAGGGCTGGTATATACGCGTCGACTAAGTTTGGTGGGTGCTGATGGTACGAATAATTTGATGGCATCCATATCTCCAGTGAATGAATTGGATCTTGGTCCAGTGGTTGGGAATTATCAAAACTTACTCGTGTTGGAGGAAGATTTTTTGGAGCTGGAATCGGTGATCGGGATTCCAGTTTATGGAATTCTTGGTTATGAGTTTTTCAAATACAATCCGATTCGAATCAATTATGACGATGGGATTTTAGATTTCTTTCCTACTAATTCCATAAAATGGAGTCCTCCATTTTATAAAAAAATGAAAATGGCGATAGAGGATAATAAACCCTATATCCAGGCCAAAGTAAAGCAAAAGAGCGGGCAAATAATTTATCCAAAACTACTGATAGATACCGGCGCCAACCATGGGCTATTGTTGAATCGTGAGACAACTGAAGATATCGATATGCCCCCCTTGTTCATTGAAGCTGAGATTGGGCAAAGTCTTGGCGGTTTACTCTATGGATATATTGGGAGAGTAGAATACCTTAAACTCAAAAAACTCAAGTTGGAAGAAGTTCTTACTTCCTATCCTGATGAAACGGCCTTCAGTTATGTCATCAAAGACTCTGGCAGACAGGGAAGTTTGGGAGCGGAGGTTTTGGGTCGAACAAAAGTGATTTTTGATTATCCCAGAAATCGGATTTCCATCAAAAAGGCAAATAACTTTTATGCTCCATTTCAATTTGATATGAGCGGGATGGCTTTTAAAAAAGTGCCTTCAGATCAAAACAGAATTTACATCGCAAATGTCCGAGAAGGGTCTTCGGGAGACCAAGCGGGAGTTTTACCATTTGACGAGATTGTTTCAATAAACAAGATCCCAATTTTTATATGGGAGCTTGCTGAGGTAAATAAACTCTTCCGCTCCGAGGAAGGTCGGGTCATTGAATTGGAACTAAGAAGATATGATCCCGCAGACAGTAAAAAATGGGATAATATTAAGCTCCTAATTCGGCTGGAGAAACAGATTTAGACCAAATTGATCCCTTTTAATTAAAATTGGATAATTTTGGCCCTTCGGAATCAGTAAAACATATGTTTGATCGAATCCGTCTTATCTACGATTTTAAACCCCAATCACATGAAAAAATTATTAATTCCCATTCTGGTTTTAGGTGTAATCGGTATTTTCATTTACACGAAAGCAGTTGGATCTTACAATCAATTTGTCACTCAGGATGAAGTTGTCAACGGAACTTGGGCAGAAGTAGAAACCCAATACCAAAGACGTGCAGACTTGATTCCAAATCTGGTTAATACTGTAAAGGGATATGCTGAGTTTGAGCAAGAGACTTTGACCGGCGTAATCGAGGCTAGAGCAAAAGCCACCTCCATGACCATTGATCCCACGAATCTTACGGAAGATAACTTAGCTCAATTTCAGCAGGCACAAGATCAGTTGTCTGGCGCTTTAAGCAGACTCCTTGTTACAGTAGAGCGATATCCTGATTTGAAAGCAAATCAAAACTTCCTTGAGCTTCAGGCTCAGTTGGAGGGTACAGAAAATAGAATCGCAGTGGCTCGTAGAAACTTCAATGAGTCTGTGGTGACCTTCAATCAGAATATTCGAACCTTCCCTAACAACATCTTTGCGGGCTGGTATGGCTTTGAAGCAAAAGGCACATTCAAAGCTTCTGAGGGTGCAGAAAATGCGCCATCCGTTCAATTTTAATTAATAATCATGGCGGAGAAATTATTCTCAACAGCAGATCGGCAAGCAGTAGTAGCTGCGATCCGATCTGCTGAATTACGTACTTCCGGAGAAATTCAGGTTCACATCGAAAACCACTGTAAGGGGGACTTGATGGATCGGGCTGCTGAGTTGTTTGAAACCCTCAAAATGTATCAGACAAAGGATAGAAACGGGGTACTAGTTTACCTTGCTGTGGAGGATC
>JAHEBE010000012.1:14318-26376 GCA_024642365.1 Algoriphagus sp. | reverse complement strand
TGGATTCCAGCGGCTATTATTTGGGGCACTGCCAAGACAGACGGATTCCATTAGACCGAAAAGAAGTGGCCTGGAGGTTTAATGCATTGGAAACAGACTTTGTATCAATGAAATCCTACCCAGATTCCATCCAAACTTCCTTAACCTTACCCAGCGATATTGCTTTTGCAATTTTGAGAAAAAAAGACCTGCAGCCCGCCTACCAGCTGACTTCATTGATCGATGATTTACACTTTGGTGTAGATCTAATTGTAAGAGGAAAAGACCTTTATAGCTCCTCTTTGGCACAATTAGCCCTTGCAGAAAAACTTGAAAAAAATGAATTTTTGAATACGACCTTTCTTCACCATACTATTTTGAAAGGTCCAAAAAAGAAAAAATTGTCAAAATCAGCTGGCGATACCTCCATTCAATCCCTTCGGAAATCAGGGAAATCTGCAAGGGCTATTTATCAATCTTTAGGAGAATTATTGGCCAATCCTGATATCACAAATTATGAATCATTTAAATCCTATTTTCTGGCAACATTGGAATCTTAATCGAAATGACACTTAAAAAAAGCCCTGATTCAATTGAATCAGGGCTTTTATTTTTTCTAGCTACTCTTGTTTCACTATTAATACTTGGCTGGCATTCCTGGAGCAACTTTTGAATTTTCAATGAACTGCCGGATGTCCTCATTGGAAGTTGCCAAGTCTTCTGCTCGCAAGTACATCATATGTCCACTTCTATACCCTTTGAAAAAGGTTCGATCTTTCATTTTACCAGTCGGATCGATGTGACGAAGGCTATACTTTGCATTGAAATAATCTGTACCGCCATCAAAATAGCCTGACTGAATCATCACATGCAAATAAGGGTTTTGACGCATTGCAGTTCCTAGATCATAGCCAGTAGTCTCATTGGATCGATCCCAAGGAGATACTGGACCGAATAAATTGTACGTCAGGTCCGTTTGGAAATTAAGGACATTCTTCGCGTAAATATTAAATGCCGGAGCAAAAGCATGATTCCAAGAAGTCAATGCTGGATCAAAATCATAGCGATCTCCTGCATCCATCCGATCGATTCCACGATAGCGGCTATCCAATCTTCCTACGGTCATACCATCTTTTCGAAGTAACTCTTTCCAGAAAAAACTTGTCGGAACCATCAAATTATAAGATAAGACCGCCTCTTTGCTAATTCCTGCATAGCGCGCCATTTTCTCAGCTACCGCATCTCGCTCTGCTTCCGAAAGGCTTCCACCTTTAACCATTGCCGGAAGTAACTCATTCATTGCAAAAGCTTCCGCTTCTGGCAATATTGCATCTAGGTCTTTGCTTTGAAGATCTGCAGCCAATTGCTTATGGTACCAAGCCGTCGCAGTGTAATACGGCAAGTAATTCGCCATTTTCACAGGTCCATCGCGCTCAATTCCCATATCCGTAGGCGAAACAAGGATTACCCCATTAAAATACATCCAATGTGAATTTTGAAGTTGGGCGACTAATCCTGCAACTCGGGTAGTACCATAACTTTCCCCAATCAAATATTTAGGAGAAGCCCATCTATTTTGACGGGTTACAAAGGTATTTACCCAATCAGCGAGGTATTTGATATCTGGATTAATCCCGAAAAAAGTGGTCCGAGGGGTTTCTGGATTTGTTATTCTAGAATAACCGGTATTAACTGGGTCCACATAGACAATATCCGCTACATCCAAAATTGAATGAGGATTTGACTTAGTCCCATAAGGTTGAACAGGATAGCCTTCATCATCTATTTTCAAAACTACCGGGCCGGTGTAAGCCAAATGCATCCAAATAGAAGCTGATCCAGGCCCACCATTGAAAGAGATCACCAATGGGCGGGTCGTTTTGTCACTGATATCGGTCCGCTCATAATAAGTATAAAACAATGACGCGATCGGCTCCCCTTTATCATCCCAAACAGGTTGGGTTCCAGCAGTAGCCCGGTACGGCACTTTTTTACCTTTGATGGTCGTTTCGTGGGTGGTAGAAACTTTGGATTCTGTTTCTATTTTTCGTTCAGTTTGTCCAAGGACTATTGTGAAAGAGAGTATAGAAAGGGCGAAAAGGAAGTAATATTTTTTCATAAAGCATAAATTTTTCAGCCTTCAATCTAGGAGTTGAATTCCATTCTGAAAAAAAATTTACACCAATGGATTTATTTGTGATTTCCGTGATGAGATCCACTGACCAATCTAGCGATAACCACTGCAGGGTAAAGTATTCCAATGGTGGAAAGAAAAACAGAGAGCATTTTGGCCATGATCTGAACAGGATATAATTCCCCAAAGCCAACAGTAGTCAAAGAGACCAAGCTGAAATAAATATAGAAGGCGTAATCCTCGTCTAATCCCACTAATTCTGGGGTGCCCGTAATACTTGACCCAGTCAAAAGTTGAATAATTTCGAAGACAAAGGCTCCTAAAATAGCTACCAATAAATACACATTTATGGCCCCAATGACACGGTAAATGTTGATTTCTGAATCTCGGAATAAGAGTCGGATGTTTAGGAAAATAAATACCACCATATTCAAAATACCGACAATTCGCTCAGAAAGGTAGAATTCAAATTCCCAATCGGAGAATCTGAGGATCCTGAGCCCCAATTGGGCAAAGAATAATGCCGAAGTGATAACAATTAATTTATTATTTGTCGAGGACCAAATCCCAGTAAAAAACAGGAATAGAAAAACAGTATTGACAAAAATTGAATGAAACTGACCGTATTCAATCAAAATCGGGAGAACGAAAACTGTGAAAATTAAAAGCAGCAACAAGATCCCGAAACTGGCATCGGTCAGCCAATATTCCGTAAAGGATTTAAAAGCTGTTTTGACATGTCCTTTTCTTTTTGTTATCACTTTTTTCATTCGAATTAAAATTCAATAAAACCCTCTAAAACCTTGACAGCCTTACCTTTTATAAGCACTCGATCATCAAGCTTTTCTAGCCAAAGCTCACCACCTCTTTTACTAGCCTGGTAGGCTTTTAATTTCAACGACCCAGATCGTTGATTCCAATAATCCATCAATGCACAATGGGCAAATCCGGTAACAGGATCTTCTGGAACCCCAACATTGGGCCCGAAAAATCTACTGTAAATATCATAAGAATCTTTTCCCTTTGCTGTAACAATTATCCCTTCTTCGCTATTTTTTGAAATTAAATCAAAATCTGGAACTAATGTTTCTACTGCTTCCGCAGACTCAAGTTCAAAAATCCAATTTTTCCGGAGATGAGCTGAACCCACGATTTTCTTATTCATAAAACTATCTTGGAATACGGCGTGCTTAGTTTTGATAGTTGGAATCAATGGAAAATTCATTTCTAATCCAATCTCACTTTTAGAAACTTTAAGCTCCCCGCTCCTAGTTTCAAAACGAATCTGTTGATCCGAGCTAACCCAACCTGCTTCATACATCCAAAAAGCCGAGGCCAAAGTTGCATGACCACAGAGATCAATTTCCAAAGTGGGCGTAAACCATCTCAAGCCGAAGAGCCCATCATTATTTTTTCGTTCTACAAATGCTGTTTCGGAAAGATTCATTTCCATCGCAATTGCTTGCATTTGAGTTTTGGAAAGCGGATTTTCCAATAAACATACCCCAGCGGGATTGCCAGAAAAAGGGCTAGAGCTAAAGGCATCGATGGTAACAATAGCAATTTTCATTTTAATATCGTTCGTTGATTACACTCATATGATGTTCAAAATGACCAGGAATGATCCAAAAAAGTGCTCTAACACTGATTGGAAATCCACTAGCTTGCCCTTGATTGACTAAGGATTCCTCAGGCAATGTTTTAATCAATGACAATAATGCGACTCGTTGATTTTGAAAGTCCTCTAATAAATCTTGAACCGGAACACGCCCAAACCGGGCATGAAGTACATAGGGATCTTGATCAAATCCAGGTAATGGCGCCTGCTCCCCTCTGGCAAAACAAAGTGCCCGAAAAGTCATAATTCGCTCAGTATCGATGATATGACCCAAGACCTCTTTGGGAGTCCATTTGTTCACTTCATAGGGAGTATTGGCCCATTCTTCGCCCTTTTCCTTAAATAAGGTAAGGCATTTTTCAAGTTGAGAATGAATTAATTCCTTATAGCTAGTCGCTGAGACTAATCCTAAGTATCGTTCAAAATACTTAGCATATTCACCTTCTTTAGGCTTCTGAATGTTATTCATGTAATATTTGAATTCTGAGTAAAGATTAAACAATAAATTTAACGCAAACGAATAAATCAGACTTTACAATGAATAAAAAATTACTCGCGCTTCTACTATTGGTGATTTCTTCGCCACTATTTTCACAAACCATTTCTCATAGAAATCCAGAAATCGAGCAGTTGGTTTCTGAAGTATCATCAGACTCGCTGGAAAGCTATGTTAGAACTTTGGCTGCTTTCACTTCGAGGCATACATTGAATACCGATCAAGCCAATGGAATGCCTGCAGCTCAACGATTTGTCTTGAATAAATTCAATGAATTTGCCAAAGTTTCTGGTGGCAGAATGACTGCAGAAATTGAAAATTTCACTATCCCTGCAGATGGGCGCCGGATTACCCAAGATTCCCCTGCTGCCAACGTGATCGCAACTTTAAAAGGAACGAACCCGGCAGATGACCGGATTTTTATTATCTCAGGTCACATGGATTCCCGAAATAAAGATGTGATGGATGCCAATGGGATTGCACCTGGAGCAAATGACGATGGGTCAGGAACTGCTGCTGTAATTGAACTAGCTCGAATTTTAGCAAAAAAAGAGTTCTCAGCCACCATTCTTTTTGTGGCTTTCACCGGGGAAGAAGAAGGCCTCAAAGGAGCAACTTATCTGGCAGATAAAGCCAAAGAAATGGGTTGGAATATCGCTGGAGTTTTGAATAATGACATTATTGGAAATAGTAATTCTTCGGAAACCTTGATCAGTGATAACCTCAAAATGCGTGTTTTCTCGGAGACTATTCCAATTTTCGAAACAGAGCAAATGTCCCGGGCACGAGCCTCCACCAATGCAGAAAATGACAGCAAGTCACGGCAGCTTGCCCGCTACATCAAAGAAGTTGGAGAGCGCTATGTGGATCAGTTTGAAGTGAAATTAATCTATCGAAGCGATCGATTCTTACGAGGTGGAGATCAAACTTCTTTTGCAAGAAATGGCTTCACGGCTGTGAGAATGTCAGAAATGAATGAAAACTTCTACCATCAGCATGAGAATGTTCGACTAGAAAATGGCATTCAATACGGAGATTTACCCGAGTTTATGGACTTTGAATATTTGAGAAAAGTGGCTGCTGTAAACTTAGCATCACTCGCTTCTCTTGCAAATTCTTCCAGTGTACCTGAAGAAGTTCAAATCGATGTAAGAGGCCTGACGAATAAATCAATCTTGCTTTGGAAAGCGCCAACAATTGGAAAAGTAAAAGGCTATTATGTTTTGATGCGTGAAACTTCGTCCTCGATGTGGGAGCGCAAATTCTTCACCTCTGAAACTACCTTAACCCTACCTTATTCAAAAGATAACTATTTCTTTGCCGTGCAATCCATCACTGAAGATGGAGCTGAAAGCTTGGCGGTTTTTCCAACACCTCGTTCCAGATAACCTTTAACCCAAAATATGCATTAGGTTTCCTATGCCGAGCTCAACATGCTTTAAAATCAATCGCTTTACTGCAGATTTAGCGCTCATCATGGATCCTAATGCAATGTCAGGGTTTAATCAAATTAATTCTAAATTGAATTAGGATTGCGTTTGAAGGAACTATCAAGCCAAATTCTAGTTTATAAGTTTAAAATTGAAAGATTATGAAACAGAAAGAAATCGTAACGCTACAGCGTTCACTTTTAGAAGATACAGAGCTATTACTTAATCAGCAGGTAGAAATGGAAGGTAAATCTTCTGCATACTATTTGTCAATGGCCTCTTGGTGTCACATGATGGGTTATGAAAATGCAGCCAAATACCTCTACACGCATGCGGATGAGGAACGAATGCATATGATGAAAATTTTCCAATACATCAATGAAGCTGGAGGACATGCAATCCAGCCTGAGATTACTGGGATTAGACATCATTTCAATTCTTTAAGAGAAGTATTCGAATTGATCTTAGAGCATGAAATCAAAGTAACCAAATCGATCAATAACATTGTAGATCATGCCTTCACGGCAAAAGACTTTGCTACATTCAGCTTCATGCAGTGGTATGTAACTGAGCAGCGGGAAGAAGAGACGATGTCCAGAAGGGCACTCGAATTATTCGAAATTATCGGTGAGGCAGGAATCGGCCTTTGGACAATTGATCAAGAACTAGGAAAACTTCATGCAGCAGCGGCTGCGGCAGAAGAATAAAAAAGCGGCTTAGGCCGCTTTTTTATTGCCTATACAATTTTCATTATAGGACCTGGAAAGGTCAAATTATTGATTTTTACTAAAATCGAAACCCTGAGTATTCAGAATTAATTATTCTTCCCTTTAAATATCCAGTGTTGCCATTTTTTTGCAGCCTTCGCTAAAATTCACTTTTACGATTAGAGTTCTCTGTTTCGATTTGCCCTTGATTGAATATAGCTTTCATAAAAAAACTTATGGAAACTTTACAATCAGAAAATCAAGCAGTTCCTTTAAAAATTTGCCTACTTCAGGGAACATTAATTCTCTCCACTCTATTTTTCTTTGGAGGAATTTCCACTCATCTCCATTGGTTGAGCTTTATGATTTATTTTTTCGCCGGTTGGTTAGCTTGGACATTCGTAGAATATGGAATACACCGGTTCGTCATGCATGAACTCATTATTCCAGGTCAAAAAGACACGCTATTTAATCACCATGAGCATCATAAATCCCCAGACCATTTGAAAGTAAATGTTTACCAAAGAGCTTTATCTTTCCTTTTATTTATCATCATCACTTACTATTCATGGGAAGGAAGTGGTATTTACAAGGTGCTAGCAGGTTTCGTATTTGGCTTTTCTATCTTCAATATCCTTCACTTTATTCTTCATCAACCCATCGGAAAAATTCTTTTGCCAAAAATTCAAAGAGCACATATTCTACATCACAATACTAGACCAGGCCATGCATTCAGCTTTAGTACAATTTTTTGGGATTGGCTTTTTAACACACTTCCACCCAAAAAAGATAGAATTACAGAAAGGATGGTACAACGTTATTATTCAAAAAAACTCACCAAATAAAATATAGATGTAGTTATAAATTGAATAAAAAATTATGGAATAGAGCCTAGTATTTCAATAGTAGATTTCATATTTTTAATAGAAACAGAATTTTATTCTTATTTCTATGGAACTAGTTAATAGTATTCAAGTGTCATTTTTTCAAAACTTGAAAGCTAAAATTCCAGATTATGCCTCAATGGTTGATGAAGTAGCTGAGGTCTTGGATATCAGTTTAGATAGCGCCTACCGGCGAATAAGAGGCGAGAAACTCATGAATCTAGAGGAGATCGCCCTTTTAAGTCATAAATTTAATTTTTCGGTTGATCAAGTTCTATCGGTTTCATCTAATACTGTTTTATTTCAAGCAAATCAAAATTCCTTTGATGATGATACCAACTTTAATCAATGGATGCTTGATGTGCTGGCACAATTGGAAATGGTAGCGAGCTTCACTAAAAAACATATTTATTTTCTTTTAAAAGATATCCCCCCTTGGTACCATTTTTATCACAAAGAGTTAGCAGAGTTTAAATTTTTCTTTTGGCAGAAGTCAATTCTTTTCAATGAAAAATTGAAGGATCAAAAATTTTCTGTAGAAACACCACGGTATCCAGAAATGGAAAATTTAACACAGAAAATCTTAAAGACTTACAATAAGATCCCCACTACGGAAATTTGGAATTTAGAAGGGATTAACACAACGATCAGGCAAATTGAATTGTACCATCAAATGGGTTTGATGGGCGGCTCAAATGATGCAATCTGTTTGTATCAATGTTTGGTAGAAGTAATTGATCACTTAGAGAAAATGGCAGAACTGGGAAAAAAATTCTTACCGGGTCAATTGCCAAATGAAGAAAGCCCTGCTTATAATTTTTTCGTCAATGAATTTATTCTTGGTGATAACACATTTTTTGTCACACTCAATGAAACAAAGATCACGTACCTAAACTACAGCGTGATCTATTTCATGGGAACTACTGATCAAAAATTTAACGAGGGGATGTTTCGAAATCTTCAAAATTTGATAAAAAAATCTACTCCAATTAGCCAGATTGGAGAAAAAGAGCGAAGACAATTTTTCAAACAGTTGAAATGGAAAGTCCTCTCAAAAATAGAAGGGATCAAGAATTCCTATTAAAAAGCGGAGTATCCCAAAGTTGGAAATCCTTTGATTCTCTTATTTTCTTGCTAATTTTAGAGATAGAAATAGCTATCTAATGAGAAAAATAACAGTTTTTAATTCCCTAATTATTATTGCCTTTGTCAGCTTTTTATTCAGCTGCAATCCCAAAAATCCAGAAGATCATTTTGAACTGTCTGAAAATCTTGAACCAACCGATAAAGAAGACGGAATGGTTTGGATTCCAGGTGGTGAATTTGTGATGGGTACAGATGAAATGGATGCATATGAAGCAGAAAAACCTGCTGTTAACCTCTCCGTAGATGGTTTTTGGATGGATACACATGAAGTCACGAATGAAGAATTTGCCAAATTCGTTGCCGAAACTGGTTATGTGACTCTTGCAGAGGTAAAACCTGACTGGGATCAATTAAAAGAACAATTGCCTCCTGGTACTCCCAAACCAGACGAATCGGTATTAGTAGCCGGATCAATGGTTTTTACCCCTCCTCCCTATCCGGTACCTACCCAAGACATTTCTCTTTGGTGGAGTTGGGTCGAAGGAGCAAACTGGATGCACCCTGAGGGGCCGGAGAGTTCTATCGAAGGAAGAGAAAATCATCCTGCAGTTCACATTTCATATGATGATGCGAAAGCTTACGCAGATTGGGCAGGAAAAAGGCTTCCAACCGAAATTGAATGGGAATTTGCTGCCCGAGGTGGAGCGAATGGAAAAAGGTTTGCTTGGGGTGATGAGCTAACTCCGAATGGACAATTCTTGGCAAATACCTTTCAGGGCAATTTTCCAAATGAAAATCTTGGAACAGATGGCTTTACGGGTACCTCTCCTGTGAAAACTTTTGCCCCAAATAGTTTTGGACTATATGATATGATTGGGAATGTTTGGGAATTAACAGATGATTGGTACGATGCCCTGAAATATGCAAGGCTAGCAGGCCAAGCTCCAAAACTCGATGCTGGTATGAACCCATGCTATAATCCTAATAATCCATATGCTAAGGAGCGCGTGATCAAAGGCGGCTCATACCTCTGTGCAGACAACTACTGTGTAAACTACAGACCCTCTGCCCGGCAAGGACAATCATTTGATAGCGGAACATCCAATGTTGGATTCCGATTAGTAAAAGATGCTGAAAAGAAAAAATCGAGTTAATTCCTTTCAACGAACAGTTTTGAGCGGCATTAGTTAATTTAATGCCGCTTTTTATTTGACCTCCCTATGAAAAAAATCTGCTTCCTCTTTATAGTAATCCCCTTTTTACTTTCTATCCAATCATTTGCTCAATTGAAGCCAGGATTTGAACCAAGAGAATATGAAGAAATCTTGGGGATTTATGCTCATAGTACCTCAGATACAAGTTTTTCAAAAGGGATTCCTAAACCAATCCATTTTAAACCTGAATCCCAATCCCCCACTGTTGGTTTGGAAAATAAATGGTACCTATGGATAAATGAAAAAGAAAAAATTGCTGTTTTTTCCATTCGAGGAACTGTCCCTAATCCTACCTCTTGGTTGGCAAATTTTTATTCAGCGATGATTCCCGCTCAGGGTCAGATGAAATTTCGGTCGGATTACACCTTCAATTATAATTTCTCCAAAGATCCGAAAGCCTTTGTTCATGTCGGATGGACTCTTTCTACAGGTGCATTAGCAGAATCCTTATTGCCAAAAATGGAGGAATTAACCCAGCTTGGATACCGTGATTTCATCATTACAGGCCATAGTCAAGGAGGTGCGATTACCTACTTGGTAACTGCAATGCTTTTGGAAATGAATGAGGCAAATGTTTGGGGAGAAAAGCTCCGAATCAAATCCTATGCTTCAGCAGCTCCGAAACCCGGAAATTTATTTTTTGCCTATGATTATGAACATAAAACAGCAAATGGCTGGGCCTTTAATGTAGTCAATGCTGCAGATTGGGTTCCTGAGGTTCCTTTTTCAATCCAGACAGTTCATGATTTTAGTAGTACAAATCCCTTTTCTGACGTTTCAGGATTTATAAAACAACAGAAATTCCCAAAGAATCTGGTTTTTAAGAAGGTCTATAACAAATTGGAAAAACCCACTGCCAAGTCTCAGAAGAATTTTGAAAAGTACTTAGGGAAAATGGCAGGAAAGCAGGTTTTAAAATCAATCCCCGAATTTGAATCTCCAGCCTTTGTAGCGAGCAATCATTATTCAAGAGCCGGCGTCTTTATTATACTCAGACCTGATGAAAATTATCAGCAGCTTTTTCCAGATGTCAAGGAAAAAATTTTCCAGCATCACATGCTCCAGCCTTATTATTATTTGTTCAAAAAAGAGTTCGCAGATTAAAACCCCTACCCTTTTTGGAATTTAAGGCAAATCATACCCACGAATAATTCGCTGAATGTATTTGCCCAAGATGTCAAATTCAAGATTTACAAGGTCTCCTACTTTGAGCTGATGAAAATTTGTATGCTCAAATGTATAGGGGATAATCGCTACTGAAAACCTTCCAGGTCCCGAATTAAAGCAAGTTAGACTAGTCCCATTAATTGTAATTGATCCTTTTTCTACGGTGATATTCCCTAAAGCTGAATCAAATTCAAAATCAAATAACCAGGAACCTCCCTGATCAGAAATTGCTTTCACTTTTCCGGTTTGATCGACATGCCCTTGTACGATGTGACCATCAAATCTTCCATTGGCAGGCATACAGCGTTCTAAATTGACTGATTTCCCAATTTTCCACTCTGCTAAATTTGTCTTTTCAATCGTCTCCCGTATCGCAGTCACGCGGTAGGTATCTGCACTTGTCTGAACCACTGTCAGACAAACTCCATCATGCGCCAAAGATTGATCAACTTTTAACTCATTGGCTAAAACAGCCTTAAGATCAAAATGAACATTTGTGCCTTCTGTAGTGATGGAGGAGATGATTCCGGACGCTTCAATGATTCCTGTAAACATGTTGACTTTCTTATTTCGAATTCTAATTTCTAAAGCAAAAATGCCTCATTGGAGTTCAAATTAAGCCAAATATTCTTTTATCTTCGACCCTTTACTTGAATTAAACCATGCCCCTGTTAAAATTAGAAGACACGTACCTCCATAAAGGGAAACGGAAAGCCTTAATCGCTACGCTCCGTGAAAAAGGAATCAAAAGTGAACGTGTCTTACAAGCAATCAATACCTTACCGAGGCACTTTTTCTTTGATTCGGCTTTGATTTCTCATGCTTATGAAGACAAGGCATTCCCGATTGGCGAAGGACAAACCATCTCTCAACCTTATACGGTTGCATTTCAAACAGAACTTCTAGAGGTAAAAGAAGGAGATAAAATTTTAGAAATAGGAACTGGATCAGGCTATCAAGGAAGCATTCTTCATCTTCTTGGAGCAGAGGTATACAGTATTGAATATCAGCATAAATTGTATGAAAGCACTAAGCGGTTTTTAAAGCGTTTGGGCATTGAGTTTCATTTGTTTTATGGAGATGGAACAGCCGGCATTCCAGCTTATGCACCTTATGACAAAATCATCGTGACTGCTGGAGCTCCAGTGGTTCCCGAAGCTTTGGTTCAACAACTCAAAGTCGGAGGAATTTTGGTCATCCCAGTCGGAGATAAAAAGCGCCAATCCATGGTTCGGATCATCAAAAAATCATCCAAAGAAGTCGTTCGGGAGGAATTTGATGGCTTTGCCTTTGTCCCTCTATTAGGGAAAGATGGCTGGAATTAAATTTAAAAAAGATAGATA
>JAHEBE010000012.1:0-14218 GCA_024642365.1 Algoriphagus sp. | reverse complement strand
ATCCATGGTTCGGATCATCAAAAAATCATCCAAAGAAGTCGTTCGGGAGGAATTTGATGGCTTTGCCTTTGTCCCTCTATTAGGGAAAGATGGCTGGAATTAAATTTAAAAAAGATAGATAGCGGTAATTAAAATGAGACGGGAAATATTAACCGTATTATTAATTTTTTCTTTGACAAATTTGTCATTTGCGCAGTCCATTCTAGAAATTTTCAAATCTCTTCCGTTAGAATACACTCTGGAATTGTCAAATGAAGCTAAAGCTTCGTTAATGGAGCGAGGAAACTATACTTTCCCTGGAGGAGACAGTATTGAAACAATGGAAGCTGAATTCTTAGCTCAAAAGGATTTTTTAAGAATAGCGTATTATTTTACAACAGGACAAAGTGGATTTATTGTGATCGAATTAAGAAAATTTCAAAAGATTGATGGTTCACTTATTGTGGTTTACTCAAAATTCGGTGGAACAAGAAGAGCATTTGAACAACATTCTTTATTGACATTTGATTATAACAATGGAACTTTCAAACTCAATAAGAATCTGGGGCTTCCCGAAAATATAGAATCAGAAGAGTTTTTGAAAGACAATCTCCCTGACAGCTTTAAGGGAGATAGGACAATGCTTAGTTACAGTTTCAATTTGGAGCCCGAAGAAACTAACGGTATTGCTTACGAGATCAATTCACAGACCAACCAATTCGATGAATTGATTAAAACAAACAGGTTTTTGTTTATTTGGAACGGAACGAGATTTGAAAAAAAATAATCCTAGCAGAAAACTGTAATACGGATGCGCTACGGTAAACTCACCATTCTTAAGCCGATAGAAGCCATTAAATGCCAAATTTTATTTTGATTTTATAAAACAATTTTACCCGTTCCAAATTTTATATCTAATTTTGAGCATTAACAACTAATTTATGGCCAAGAAGAAATTTGCTCGGGAATCCGCAACGATCATGACCGAAATGGTCCTTCCTAACGATACCAATACACTCAACAACCTCATGGGGGGCAAGCTCATGCACTGGTTAGATATAGTAGCCGCAATTGCTGCACAAAAACATTCCAATCGAATCGTAGTAACGGCATCTGCTGACAGCATTTCATTTAAGCAACCCATCGCTTTAGGAAATGTGGTCACGCTAAAATCTCAGGTAACCCGTTCTTTCAACTCTTCTATGGAGGTTTTTATTGAAGTGACGGCGGAGGATATACCTGCAAACAAAAAAGTGATGACCCATCGTGCATACTTTACTTTTGTAGCTGTCGATCAAAATGGAAAACCAATAGAAGTGCCTGAAGTAGTGCCTGAAACCGAAGAGGAATTGGAACAATTTGAAGGAGCGCTTCGAAGAAGACAACTTCGATTGGTGCTTGCTAAAAGAATGAAACCTTCTGACGCGGTTGAATTGAAGAGTATCTTCAATTTGGATTAACCTAATCCGGATAAAAAATTTGAAGAAAGCTAAGATTAAACCCTTGGCTTTTTTTGTGTTCAGCCGTTTTTTAGGCAATTTCCCAACATGGAAGAAATGAACCTTCAAGAATTGCAACATATCCTGACCGAGGATCTTTTTTTAATTAAAGAGGAATTTAAGCTCTCTCCAAAATCATCAGATTCTCCTGTAAAAGAATCAAAACCAGCTCCAATTGAGATGGTGAAAGAACCAGAGTCTGAAGATTTAATTTTGGCAAAAGAGCCTATCGCGATCCGCGGTAAATTTGAGAATGGCGTATTAATTCTACATGAAGAAGAGGAATTGGCTCCAGAAGTGATGGGAATGCTCGTTAAAATGATAAATGCGGTTAATCATTCCATGAATGAGGTAGGCCTTCTTTCATCCAAAGATTTAGAAGGAAGGAGTTTGGAAGAATTCAAGGATTTGAATGCGCACAAAGTATTGAAGTTTGGTAGAATCAAACATCCGATCAATGCTTTGCCAGCGACAGATTATGTGATTTACACAGATGAGGAAACAGAGTATTTATTTGCTGACTCGCTCACTGTAATTAGTGAGGACAATACGATGAAAAGGAGTCTTTGGAATAACCTACAAATCCTATTTAATATCAAATCAAACAAATGAGTGAGGCATCGGAAATAAATAAATGGTCCAAACGATTTAGAATCATCAGTTTGGTCGAAGGGATTTCTTTTTTGCTTTTACTATTTATTGCTATGCCTTTGAAGTACATTTTTGATTTTCCTTTGGCAGTGAAATATGTAGGTTGGGCTCACGGGATTTTATTTATGCTTTATTTGGGTGTAGTGGTGCCGACTGCATTATCATTAAAATGGACTTATCGGATGACATTTTTTGCTTTTGTAGCTAGTGTGTTTCCTTTTGGACCATTTATTTTCGAAAGCTACCTTCATCGTAAATCCCCATCAGAAAGCTAATCCCATGGCAATGATCAGTAAGAAAAAGAAGATTTTCCCAATAAGCCCAGGCTTAAGGGAATATCTAGTGGGATACTCTAGGGAAGTGGATATTCCTATTCATTACCACGAGTTGCTGCGCTATACTAGTTCTATTGCCCTTTACGATTCCAAAGAACAAGACACGCTTTGGGAAACTGTTTTTTATGATCAATCCGACCGCGAGGAAATTCACCTGAACGTCAAGAAAATCTATGCGCTGCTAAAAGCAGGTGGAGATTTGAGCGTGATGCAGCACCTTTATGTCGATCGAATTGACCTCTGCGTCTATGGAAATACGCAGCCTTTCAGAATCCGTATAGTCAATCGGATTAATGATAATTTCGATTATTTCTACATCAAAAATGCGGATGCATCAAGGGTTTATGGATTGGAATTAGAGCATTTGCTTTCCCCTAATCGAATCAGCTACCTAGTGCACAAGGATACGCTCATTGAAGAACACATCGCCGGGATTCCCGGTGAAAAGTTTATGAAGGAGCACATGGATTTGCATCACACCAATGCCATTCGACTTGCAAAAGAATTTGTCAAATTCAATGAGCGCTGTTTCGTCCGTTTACTGGGAGACATGCATTCGTCAAACTTTGTGATCGATGTTACCCCAGATTTTGAAGAAACGCATTATCGAATTCGTGCCATTGATTTTGATCAGCAATCCTATGAGGGAAAAAAGTCAATCTATTTGCCTCAGTATTTCAAAGAAAATAATGCCCTTATCCAACTGGGTATGAATTTCATCACACCCGAATCGATGAAACAATACCAAAAGGAAGAACGCACGTTGATCGCAAATCGCGTAAAATCTGCAAAGGTGACGATCAAGAATATTCTAAATGCGATGGAAGGAGATGTACTTTCCATTCCAGAAAATATTAAAAGCCTTCGGGAAGAATTGAGCAAACATTATCAAAGCCCTGAATTTTTAAAAGCAAAGAATATGGGTCAAATTTTGAGAGTGAGTTTAGAGCATTTAATAGCCAAGTAACGCCTCACTACCCCACTTTAAACTCATTTTTTAAAGAGAATACGACATTTGCCTTATTTCAGGCAGGATTAATAGCAGGTATTTTTGATCATCATTTAAACCATAATGCTATGAAATCAACACGAATTAACTTTTGGATTGCAGCGCTTTTTGCATCGGCGCTTATTTTTGGATGCGATGGAAGTTCTAAAGATCCGGATACCAGCACTCAATCATCCAATCCATTACCAACTACTCCTGGAGATGCGAATGCGGTACTTGCGGCAATAAAAGTAAAAGCTAATCCTCCAGGTGGCGTACCTGTGCCAGGCATTGATATCTTGATCGATGTAGCTTCAGCCAATTTCTATTCTGGATCTGGCGGTTCGGGAAGTTTGGTAAATGTTGGAGAAGTAAAACTCAATGATTATAAATTAACCACCGTCGGAGGGAACTCTTACATTAACAATCCTACTGATATTTTACTAAGTCTAAATGCTGGGGTGTCCAACAAATGGAATGTAGTAGGCGCAAATGGATTTACAGCCATCACGCATACGACAGCTAAGAAAATGCCTGGGGTAGTTACCTTGACCAATGTAGGAGAAAGTATTTCTAAAGCCGGAAATGTTACCCTTACGATACAGGCCTTGCCTGCGAATATCGACAATCTGCTATGGGTGATTTCTGATGGAAGCAAAGTAGTGACCAAGGAAGTAAGAGCTACCTCTGTAACTTTTTCGTCTTCTGAATTAAGTGGGTTAAAAGCAACTGCTACCGGAATTGTTCAAGTAGCAGCTTACAATACCGAAGGAAAAGATTTTGGTGGGAAGAAAATCTATTTTATTAATGAAACTGTGGATTCCAAATTTGTGAAAATCAATTAATCAATCACTTTTCAAACAGAAAGGGCTAATTCTATCCGAATTAGCCCTTTCTGTTTTTATTAAATTAATTTCCTTAAATATCCTCCATATCCACTTTTTCCAAGCTTTTCGGCAGCTTTCAGGAGTTGCTCTTTTCCAATAAACCCGTTTCGATAGGCGATTTCTTCAATACAACCAATTTTCAAACCCTGGCGCTCTTCAATAACTTCAACAAATGTGGCAGCCTGAAGTAATGACTGATGGGTTCCAGTATCCAACCAAGCTGTCCCACGGTTCAAAATGGCCACATTCAATTTTTTTCTTTTGAGATATTCATTGTTAATATCCGTTATTTCCAATTCGCCTCTTGGGCTTGGTTTGATGTTCTTGGCGATTTCTACAACCTCATTATCATAAAAATAAAGTCCAGGAACCGCATAATTTGATTTTGGGTTGATCGGTTTTTCTTCAATGCTGATCGCTTTTTGGTTTTCGTCAAAAGCTACTACGCCATAACGTTCCGGATCATTAACGTGGTAAGCAAATACTACTCCCCCATCCGGATCAGTATTTTCTTGAAGTGTTTTATGAAGACCCGATCCATAAAAAATATTATCTCCTAAAACCAAAGCGACTTTGTCCTTACCGATAAATTTTTCTCCAATGATAAATGCCTGTGCTAATCCATCAGGGCTAGGTTGAACAGCATATTCAAACTGGCATCCAACCTGTGATCCATCTCCTAAAAGCCTTTGGAAAGCCTCTGAATCATCTGGTGTGGTAATGATTAATATTTCTTTTATCCCAGCCATCATCAAAACTGATAATGGATAATAAATCATTGGTTTGTCATATACAGGCATTAATTGCTTGCTGACTGCAATTGTTAAAGGGTAAAGTCTAGTGCCGGATCCACCAGCTAAAATAATTCCTTTCATAAAAATCAGATGAGTTATAAACTTTGGCAAAACTACAATTCCTGCCACTGAATAAAAAACCAAAACCTAACAACCGTTGATTCTATCCAAATTATGCAGCTTCAAGTTTTATATTGCGAAAAAAAAATTCAATGAACCAACGAAATAGCTTTTTCGCATTTTTAATATTTCTAATCCTTCTCGGTTGCACCAATCAAAACCCAGTTGTATTTCAAGAACCTAAAGGCGAAAAGTACCGACCTGAATATCATTTCACTCCAACGGAAGGTTGGATGAACGATCCCAATGGATTGGTCTATTTGGATGGAGAGTATCACTTATTTTATCAATATTATCCTGATTCAACCATTTGGGGACCAATGCATTGGGGACATGCGATTTCCAAAGACCTTCTAAATTGGGAGCACTTATCAATCGCTTTGGCTCCAGACTCTCTTGGTTATATTTTTTCTGGAAGTGCAATATTGGATGAAAAGAACACTTCAGGTTTTGGAACAATTGAAAATCCTCCTTTAGTAGCCATTTTCACTTATCATGACATGCAAGGTGAGCAGAGTGGTGCTTTAGATTATCAAAGCCAAGGCATCGCATATTCCATAGACAAGGGAAGAACTTGGGAAAAATTCAAAGGAAATCCTGTCTTAGCAAATCAAGGAATTAAAGATTTTCGGGATCCAAAAGTCTCAAAAATTAAAGACTCTGACGGGGTTGAAAAGTGGATCATGACCCTCGCGGTTCAAAATCGAATTCAGTTTTACTCCTCCTACAATTTAATAGATTGGGAGTTTGCGAGTGAATTTGGGTTAGAAGAAGGAGCCCATGGCGGTGTTTGGGAATGTCCGGATCTTCTACCATTTATCAGTCCAGATGGAAAGCAGAAATGGGTTCTTTTGGTAAGTATGAATCCTGGAGGACCTCAAAAAGGATCAGCTACCCAATATTTCATTGGAAATTTTGATAAGGGAACATTTTCACCAGATGATCAACTGATTCGTTGGCTCGATTACGGACCTGATAATTACGCAGGAGTATCATGGAGCAATCTCCCTAAAGATCAAAACCGCACCTTAATGATCGGCTGGATGAGTAACTGGCTTTATGCTCAAGTGGTACCAACAGATACATGGCGCTCAGCGATGACCATACCACGTGAATTGAGTCTATTTGAAGTAAGTGGAACCCTTCTTCTTAAATCAAGTCCTGCAGAAGAAATGAAAAACTTGCGGGGAAAACCTTACGATGTTTCAGATGCTGAAAGTGCTTTACCAAGTCAGTCTACTGAGTTAACTGCCGATTTAACTGATACTTTTTCCTTTTCGCTCAGCAATGATGCGGGCGAAGAAATTCATATTAGCAAAGAAAATGGTTTAGTAACTGTTGATAGATCTCAAGCGGCAAGTGTCAACTTTCATCCTGATTTTAATGCGGCACATAGCGCACCGATGAGCTGGGAAGCAAAAAATATGAGGATCTTTTTGGATGCTTCTTCGATTGAAATATTTATTAATGATGGAGAGTTAGTCATGACCTCACTCCTTTTTCCAAGCACCTCGTGGAGTAAAATCAAAATAAATTCAGGTGTTGAGAATTTGAAAATTTTTGATTTAAAAAAATAATGGCAACTCCTTATAGGATTTGTTAATTATTCTTTTGAAACTTTAGATAATTAACAATCAAAAATGAAAAAACTGCTTTCATTAGTCATGATTTCGCTAAGCTGGATCGTTGGAATGATAGCAGTTTTTTCTTTTGACCAAGTTAATCAAGTTGAAGATCACGGAGTTTCGATTCATTCCAATTTTAATTTTTCTCAAGATTATGAAATTGAAATCTCTAGTCCGTCTTTAGGAGTTGAAATTCCAAGCTTTAAAATCGATTGGCAACTTTTTGGAAAGCTAAATTCCAATTGGGATTTTTTTTCCAGCCTTATTTCAACAACAATTTCAAAACCTGATTTCACCAAAAAGGCGCTTGCCCTTTTTGATGTAAAGTCGCTTTTCCTTCATTTTTATTATCCCTGGTAGGTAGAATTGATTTGTCAAGCCGGTAAACGGCTATTTTCCAATCATTTCAACAAAAAACCTACAATCATGCAAACTATTGATATGACGACTGTTACGTTGTCTACTTTACTAATTACCGGATTTATTGCGCCATTTGCACTCTACACATTGAAAGCAAAAAGAGATGAAAAAGCATTCGCGCATTCATTTAATGAACTAACCAAAGAATATGGAGTAAGTCCAACTGTCGTTGATAGATGGCGAAAACATTACACATTGGGACTCGACAAAGTCACAAACAAACTAATCTATTTCAGATATGGGGACTTTCCACAGCAGGCTGTTTTTGACCTCAATGAAGTAGCCAAAGTTAGCGTGCAGGAGAAAAACAGAGTCGTCGTTGTCGGTACTGAAAAGCGCAGCATTCTTGAATACGTTGCGATACAACTACATTTCAAAGATCCAAAGCATCTTGCTAGAACGATAGAAATTTATGATGGTGAATTATTCACCAGTCAATTGGGAGAACGAGTTATGGCCATAAAATGGCGTGATCTCTTAAACTCCCATTTAAAGGCAGCTTAATTTGAGCGTATTTATTTTAGGTCTTTTACTGGAAAAGTGGTCAAAAATTTTGACCACTTTTTTTATTTATTTTCTGATAATCAGATCGAACTTTAGTAATTTAATCAAAACCAAAAATCGTTATGAGCGAAGAAAATTCAAAAAAAGAGTATTCAAATGGCGAGGTAACCATAACCTGGGAACTTAAAAAATGCTCTCATTCGGGAAATTGTGTTCGAGGACTTCACTCAGTCTTTGATAATAAGGCCAGACCCTGGATCAATAGTGAGGGTGCCACTACCGAAGAAATCGTAAATCAAATCAATAAATGTCCAAGCGGGGCTTTGGGCTTTTACTTTGATAAATGAATTAGCAATCCCATTGAATTAATTTTTTTGAGCATAATTAAACTTTATTTCTCGCATAATGCTTGGTATACTGATATCAGTAAGCATTAATCTTTTTGACAATAAACGTTTTTGAAATTCCATGCGAAAAATTTTGGTGCTCTTTGCACATCCTAAATTTGAACACTCAGCGGCGAATCAAGCATTAATTCATGCAATAACAGGCCTTGAAAATGTAGAGATCCGAGACTTGTATGAGCTTTATCCAGAATTCAATATTTCTATTCAAAAAGAACAGGAAGTTTTATTCGAGGCGGAAGTTGTTATTTGGCAGCACCCATTTTATTGGTATTCCTGTCCCCCACTTTTAAAACAGTGGATCGATTTAGTTTTAGAGTTTGGATGGGCTTATGGCCCTGGAGGAGTTTATTTGAAAAATAAGTATATCCTGAACGCAATTACTTCCGGTGGCACCAAAGAAACGTATGGACTTGAAGGAAGGAATCGATTTACCATAAAAGAATTACTGCAGCCATTTGAACAGACTGCAAAACTGTGTCTGATGAATTATTTACCAGCTTTTCATTTGGCAGGCACTCATCGAATCAGTCAAGAAAATTTAGCGGTTAGTGCCGCAAAGTATCGGGAATTCCTAATTCAATTGCGTGATTCGGATGTCCTTACTGAAGAATCCCTAGCTGAATATTACTTGTAAACCGACTCAAAATGGAAGGATTTTTACCACAAGCCATCGTTTTTATAATTGCCGCAGTCGTTTTTGTACCGATTGCAAAGCGACTCGGAATGGGTTCAGTTTTAGGCTATTTGATCGCAGGAATTGTTATAGGGCCTTATTTATTGGGCTTTCTCAATAAAGGCGAAGATGTTATGCATCAAGCAGAGTTTGGCGTAGTAATGATGCTTTTCTTGATTGGACTGGAACTGGAACCTAAAAACCTCTGGCGAATGAAAAATCTCATTCTTCAAGTTGGTTTAACACAAGTCTTAGTGACTACTTTACTCCTCTTTGGGATAGGAATAGGATTAGGATTTTCATGGCAAATTTCCATTGCCGTTGGTCTTTCCATGTCGCTCTCTTCCACGGCAATTGTGCTACAATCCCTAAAAGAAAAGAATCAAATGGAAAGCCAGGTAGGAAAACTATCCTTTGGAGTTCTCCTAATGCAAGACATCGCGGTAATTCCAATTTTAGCCATCTTACCTTTATTAGTGGTGGCAGGAAATCTGCCCGAAAGTGCTGGGATAGAATCTCATGGACTAATTGAAAACTTCCCTGGTTACATCCAAACTTTATTGATTTTTGGTGCGATAGGATTAGTAGTTCTTTTAGGTCGATTTGGGTTTGGACCATTATTGAATTGGGTTTCAAAGACTCACCTTCGAGAGTTATTTACAGCTTCAGCCCTACTCATTGTTGTAGGAATTACTTTTTTAATGGAATTGGTTGGTTTGAGCCCAGCTTTGGGAACATTTCTCGCAGGAGTAATCTTAGCCAATAGTCCCTACAAACATGCACTAGAATCCGATTTAGACCCATTCAAAGGCCTACTTTTGGGACTATTCTTCATGGCTGTGGGAGCAACTATCAATTTCACACTCATTGCTGAAAACACCTCCACCATTTTAGGGGCAACTGTCTTAATTATCCTTTTGAAAACAGGAATAATATTGGGAATAGGAAAATATAAAAAGCTTTCGATCCCTGAGAACTTGTCATTTGCAGTTGGCTTGTCTCAAGTGGGTGAATTCTCGTTCGTTACCTATGCCTTTGCTTTGCAGCTTGGGATTTTGAGTCAAGGCAATTCAGATTATTTAATGGCTATCACCGCCCTAAGTATGACGATGACTCCAATTTTGATGGTGCTCATGGATAAATTTTTGTTACCAATCTTGAATAAACGAAAAGCTATTGAGCGGGAAATGGATGAAATCGATATCAAGCACAAAGTTATCTTAGTAGGCTTTTCCCATTTTGGCTCCACCCTGGGCAGGTTTCTAAGAGCCAATGGTGTGGAGGCAACAGTATTGGATTTTGATCCAGACCAAGTTGATTTCCTTCGAAAAATGGGATTTAAAGTCTATTACGGGGATGCCACAAGGTTGGACCTTTTGCATGCAGCAGGTGCAGAAGAGGCCACAATTTTGATTTCAGCAATTCATGACCCAGAAACGAATATGAAGCTCGTTGAAATCTGCAAGGAAAATTTTCCCAAGTTGGAAATCATGATCCGATCAAAAAATCGTACTGATGCATACGAATTAATGGAAAAAGGGGTAAAACATATTTACCGCGAACATCTGGATACATCCATTCGAATGGGTCAAGATGTGCTGAAGTTATTGGGTTTCAGATCCCATACTGTACATCGTTTAGGCTTAAATTTCCGAGAATATGATGAATCTGCGCTGGCTATTTTATCCAAGTATAAAAACGATGAGAAGAAATACATCTCAGCAGTAAAACTCCAAATTGAACAGCAAGAGGCCCTACTTTCAGGTGAGCTCAGCCGTAAATTCTCCCTTAATGATCATGCCTGGGATAGTGAATCGTTAAAAGAGGCTGCGAATAAAAACTGATTTCAATTCCGTTTTCATTTTCACTAAAGCCAAAAAAATAAAATTTTCCTACAATATCTTCAACCAAACCGGGGATTTAACCGTTAGGTTCTTAAAATCTTTGGTTTTGATCAATTTGATCTATGAATTAAAACCAACCTAAGCCACTATCAAAAATTTTACCACCACAATTGAAGACCTATGAACCAACAATTTGCAACCTTAAAAAAAGCCATTGAGGTATTCCATACCTATGGAATAACGCTAGCAGGAGCTCGAAAAAATGATCATTTCATCAACCATTTGAATATGGATCCCATATTCATCAACGGGTTGATTTTTGAGTTGGAGTATCAACTCCAATTGGTAATCCAGGAGGAAAAGCTCTCCAATGTAAAAACACCAAAAGAGTTAATCGAACTCCTTCTCCAAATTCCTCAACACAACTAAAAAGGAAAAACAAAAAAAGGGCTGAAATCAATTGATTTCAGCCCTTTTTTGTAGTATTTACAGCTCACATTCATCAAAACCGTGACATCCTATGGAACATGAAAAACTTTCAGGGTCTATCCGAGCCAATGTTACTATTGGGTCTGAAGTTAGTATTGTTCAAAAACATCATCAACGGACCGGTGAACTGACAGAGGGATTTGTAAAAAAAATCCTAACAAGTTCCCCTACTCACCCGCATGGCATAAAAGTCATGCTCGATACCGGGGAAGTCGGTCGGGTGAAATTTGTACTCCTTTAATCTTCCCTTCTGTATCTTTTTTTTAAGCCATTTAGGAAGTTTCGAAGAATTTGATCTTTGCAAGGCCGATATTGAGATTGAGTTGGTTTTCTGAAAAATGCACTTAATTCATGTGGACTAATGTGCATACCAACTGATGAAAGAATTTCAAGGACATCATCTTCATTTAGGCTCAATGCTATTCGAAGCTTTTTAAAAATAATATTATTGGTCAGGGTTTTCTCTGGAGTAGGCGTTTCACCATCCTTTTTCCCTCTTTTATCAATAATAAACCCATTTAGAAATGCTGCGAAGTCTTTGTCAATGATGGCTTGGTAAAATGGCTCATCTTCATTTTTTAAAAAATTAGCCACATCCTCTCGCTTGAGATCTAATCCTCCTGCTTTAAATAAAGCGACCATTTCTGGGTCTTTAAAATTAAAAACATAGCGGATGGTCTTTAAAATATCTGAATTTGTCATGAAAGCATTTTCTATTACTCGTTCAAAGGTACGGATGAATTGATAAATGAGATCCGGAAAATTCAGTTTCTAGCCCTTCTCAAAAGAAATTTTGGTTTTAGAAAAACTTATTGGACAGTTTAAGGTTATGTGCTTGTTATAAAAAACTAACCAATTCAAAATGAAAAAATTAAGAGTATTCTCATTCGTAGCAGCAGCAGCTGTATCAACATTTGCAATGAGTTGCGAAAACAAGCCAGCTGAAGTTGAAGAAGTAGTGGAAGTAGTGGAAGAAGCTCCTGTGATGGAGGTTTCTAACACAGTAGTAGACATTGCTATCGGATCTCCAGACCACACCACTTTGGTAGCTGCAGTTCAAGCTGCTGGTCTTGTTGAAACTTTACAAGGTGAAGGCCCATTCACTGTATTCGCTCCAACAAATGCTGCATTTTCTGCGCTTCCTGCTGGAACTGTAGAAGGTTTATTGAAGCCTGAAGCAAAAGCTGATTTGACAGCAATCCTTACACTTCACGTAGTGGCAGGAAATGTAATGTCAGGCGATTTAGCTGACGGTCAAATGGTAACCACTTTGAACGGAAAGCAATTGAAAGTTTCCATTAAAGATGGAAAAGTAATGATCGGTGATGCAACTGTTGTTGCTGCTGACCTTGCTGGTACAAACGGTGTCGTTCACGTGATCGACAAAGTGTTACTACCATAATCATTTACCTAAAATGAATTTTAAAGACCGCTTATTGCGGTCTTTTTTTTGTTCAATTCATTCCCCAAATTCCTTTTCTAAGGCCTCCAAGGATTTTCCTTTTGTTTCTGGTAAAACAAAATAGATGATCACAAAACCGACCGCGCAAATCAACCCGTACAGCCAAAAGTTATTAGCCCAACCTAGATTAGCTTTAATCGCAGGAAAGGAATAGGTCAAGGTAAAATTACCAATCCAATGGGCTAAGGCACCGATAGAAATGGCAGCACCACGAATTCGAGTTGGGAAGATTTCTGAAAGTACCACCCAAAGCAAGGGGGCCAAGGTGAACGAATAAAACATCACATTCGTCAAAACTAAAACGACAATAACCCAGCCTCCTTGATTTACAAAAAAGGAATACCCGATCAACGCATATAAAATTGCCATTGCTCCAGTACCGATCAATAATAATTTCTTTCTCCCAAATCGATCCACTGTGAATAAGGTGATAAAGACTGAACCAACCATCACTCCCCCTATTACTACGATATTGAGCATCATCTGCTTCAGGTTATACCCGGCTGCTTGAAAAATATCTGCTGCGTAATAAATCACCACATTCAATCCGGACCATTGTTGTAAAAAAGAAAGAAAAATGCCGATGGCAATCAGTTTTGGAAGCGGCTTTCGTAGTAAATCACTAAAATTCACCTTGCCTAATTCACCTGAGGCGAGTGTCGTATGAATCTCAGATATGGATTGGGCAGCATATGCGCTCCCACCAATCCGCTCTAAAACTCGTTTTGCCTTTTCTTCTTCTTTATTTTTCACCAACCACCTCGCGCTTTCTGGTACTAAAAACATCAAGCCAAAAAATAACATGGCAGGGACAATCTCAGCTCCAAACATCCAGCGCCATCCATATTGTCCTGACCAACTCATGGCGATCATTTCAAAGCTTGCATCCACAGGCAAATCAGAATCCAATAGCGAAATTTGCCAATTGCAAAGCTGTGCTAAAAGCACTCCTACCATGACCAATAGTTGGTTGATGGTCACAAACATCCCTCGTTTATCGGGAGGTGAAATCTCTGCGATATATAAAGGAGAAAGGTTCAAAGCAATCCCCATCGCCACGCCACCAATAATCCGGTACGCATTAAAAGCCCAAAAACTTTCTGCTAAAGCTGTTCCTAATGCGGAAAGCGAAAATAAAAATCCTGAAAAAATAAGCAGTCGTTTTCGTCCCAGTTTATCACTCAGCAAAATACAGAGAATAGCTCCCAGCATACAGCCCACTAATGCAGAACTTGTCCCCCAGCCTTGGTCCGCTACAGAAGTGATTCCAAAATAGGGCTCATAAAATGGCTTGGCGCCACCGATCACCACCCAATCAAACCCAAACAAAAAACCGCCAAGTGCTGCGGTCAAACTGATCAACCAGATATAAGTCTGGTTATATGAAAAGGAATTTTGGTCAAGAGTCGGTTTTTCCATAGAGTTAATTTAATGGATTGATTTAGATTTCAATAAATCCAAAATTCTTCCATTACTATTAAATCCTATCCTTTGCTTTCCTGATTTAATATTTTGAATTAATAATCTTAAACCTCTGTAGC
>JAHEBE010000172.1 GCA_024642365.1 Algoriphagus sp. | reverse complement strand
ATTTTGCGAAGCATCTGAAAAGTAAATTCGTAGAGTTGATTGTAGGAATAAGTCATGGTCATACAGAAAAGGCCAAAATGATTGAGTTTTGGCCAAAGATAAGGAAATCAATTATTTGAAAAAGAGGAAATCAGGAGCTTTGTTCCTGAGTCAATAATCTGGATATCGCACCTTCCTTCAAGGCGTAATGAGAGCAAGTCATCGATTTTACAGGAATGAAATCCAGAATAAAGTCAATCAAGCTAGAAGCGACGACAATCATATCTGCACGCATTGGAATCATTCCAGGGATTAAAAGTCGCTCCTCACGATTTTTAATTAAAAGTTCCTGGTAGATCTTTTTAAACTCCTCGACTGGCAATTCAAATACATGTTGTCCAGTCAATTTGCATTGCAGCATGGATTCGAAATACATATCTGTCAAGGTGTCAAAAGTCCCCGATGCCCCAACCAATCCAGTTGGATTAAATTGCTGAATCGCCAACAATAAGGGTTTTAATTTTTCGCCTAGGTAGGCTTTCAATTGACTTAATTCCTCTGGTAAAATTGGGTCATGGTGATGAAAAAGATCCATGAGGCGCTGCCCCCCGATTTCAAAGCTTTGCTTATAAAAACTTTCGGAAGAGGTTCCAATAATGAATTCAACGGATCCACCGCCGATATCCATCATCAGTTCTACCTGTCCATTGAGCGAACCTGAAAGCTTAATTCCTTCATAAATCAATTGAGCTTCTTGTTCTCCGGTGATTACATTGATTTCAATTCCGATTTCAGATTTTACGTTTTGGACAAACTCAGCTCCATTTTTTGCGTTGCGCACTGCGCTTGTTGCAAATGCGAAAACATGTGAAATCGCTTCTCCATCAATCAGATTCTTGAAATGCCGCAAGGTATGCATGGCTCGTTTGATAGCTTCAGGGGCAAGAAAATCCTGATTGATTCCGCCCTGCCCGATTTTTACTGGGATTTTTTCCTTGTAGATAGTTCGAAAACTTAACCCATTAATTTCCACCAATAACAAATGAAAAGTATTGGTGCCCATGTCAATTACAGCTGCCTTACGCGTACTCATACTTATTGCCAAAATTTTTGGATGGGCGAAGATAGAAAGTTTATTGAATTTCAGCGGATTAATAAAAACTGAAAAAACGAGATTTTAACTACAGCCAAATCCAAAGAAAAAAATTGACAAAACGAACGACTCCCATATCGAGATTTATTTTCTCCCAAACCAAAGGCTGTTATATTTGAAACAGACAATTGAATTTTCATAGCAGACGAACTTAAACCCAATTTGACTTTGACCTCAAATCAGCAAAAATTAGCGATACTAAACGCCAAAAATAAAGAAGCACTTCTAGGAGGTGGACAAGCACGAATTGATTCCCAACATAAAAAAGGAAAGTTAACTGCTCGGGAACGGGTGGATCTTTTACTTGACCAAGGGACTTTTCAGGAGATTGACAAATTTGTCTTGCACCGCACCAAAGATTTTGGTCTGGATAAAGAGCATTACTTAGGGGATGGTGTAGTGACCGGTTATGGTGAGGTAAATGGTCGGTTAGTTTATGTATTCTCTCAGGACTTCACTGTGTTTGGTGGATCACTTTCAGAAACTCATGCCGAGAAAATCTGTAAAATCATGGACATGGCCATGAAAAACGGAGCCCCTGTCATTGGATTGAATGATTCGGGAGGAGCCAGAATTCAAGAAGGAGTGAACTCGCTTGGAGGCTATGCAGATATTTTTTATCGAAATACTCGGGCATCTGGGGTAATTCCACAGATTTCAGCGATCATGGGGCCTTGTGCAGGGGGAGCTGTTTATTCACCAGCGATTACAGATTTTATTTTTATGGTGGAAAATACGTCTTACATGTTTGTGACAGGACCGAACGTGGTAAAGACGGTGACCCAAGAAAATGTGACTGCAGAGGAATTGGGGGGTGCATCTGCCCATAGTACGAAAAGTGGGGTCACCCATTTTGCCTGTGCCAATGAACTAGCTTGCATTCAACATATCAAACAAACGCTAAGCTATCTGCCACAGAATTGTGAGGAAATAGCACCGATCTATTCGTATGAAATCCAAGCGGATGAAAGTCGGAAGGAATTGGACAACTTGATACCAGACAATCCAAATCACCCCTATGATATTAGAGATGCCATTACAGGGATCGTGGATGAAGATAGCTTCTTGGAAGTACATGAAAATTATGCTGATAATATAGTAGTGGGTTTCGCTAGAATTGCGGGAAGAAGCATTGGAGTAGTTGGTAATCAACCTCAATCCATGGCTGGGGTCTTGGATAATCATGCTTCCACTAAGGCTGCCCGTTTTGTGCGGACTTGCGATAGTTTTAATGTCCCATTATTGGTTTTGGTAGATGTGCCTGGGTTTTTGCCAGGAACGGATCAAGAGTGGAATGGGATTATTACCAATGGAGCAAAATTGCTTTATGCCTTCTCTGAGGCGACTGTTCCGAGGATTACTGTTATCACCAGAAAAGCCTACGGCGGAGCTTATGACGTCATGAACTCCAAGCATATCGGTGCTGACTTAAATTTCGCATGGCCGACGGCAGAGATTGCAGTCATGGGAGCAAAAGGAGCAGCAGAGATTATTTTCAAAAAAGAAATTGCCGAAGCAGCTGATTCCGAAGCGAAGCTGCAGGAAAAAGTGGATGAATACACTGCCAAATTTGCAAATCCTTATCGAGCAGCACATCGCGGATTTATTGATGAAGTGATCCTACCTTCAGAGACTCGATCCAAATTGATCAAGGCCTTTAAAATGCTGGAGAACAAGGTGGATAAAATTCCAAGAAAGAAGCATGGGAACATTCCTTTGTAATTAATAACATGATCTATTTTCAAATTCAACCTTCTATATGAGTTCAAATACCTTTTTATATAAATATTTAAATAATGCCTCCCCCACTGGATTTGAGGCTTCCGGTCAGCAGATCTGGTTGGACTATATCAGACCTTTCGTGGATACTTATTTTACGGATAGTTATGGTACAGCTGTTGGCGTAATCAATCCTGAGGCTCCATATAAATTTGTCATCGAAGCCCATGCCGATGAGATTAGCTGGTTTGTAAATTACATCAAAGATGATGGCTATATCTACGTAAGGCGAAATGGAGGTTCAGATCACATGATTGCACCTTCGATGCGCGTGAATATTCACACAGATAAAGGAGTCTTGCCAGGTGTCTTTGGTTGGCCGGCAATTCATGTGAGGAAAGATGGTAAGGAAGACGCACCTACTTTGGATAATATTTTCATTGATGTAGGGGCTAGGTCAAAAGCGGAAGTAGAAGAAATGGGAATTCATGTCGGCTGCGTGATTACTTTCCAGGACGAGCTGACCGAATTGAATGGTAAATTTTATTCGGGTCGAGCTCTCGACAATCGGATTGGAGGTTATATGATCGCCGAGGTTGCTAAAAAAATTAAAGAGTCTGGCAAGAAATTACCTTTTGGGCTATATGTGGTCAATGCCGTGCAGGAAGAGATCGGACTTCGAGGTGCTGAAATGATAGCGGCTAAAATAAAGCCAAATGCAGCAATTATAACGGATGTGTGTCATGACACCACTGCCCCGATGTATAGCAAAATCACAAGTGGTGAACAAATAGCTGGGAATGGGCCAGTGCTTACTTATGGCGCTTCAGTTCATAAAAAATTGCTCGATTTAATTATCGCTACTGCTCGAAAAAAAGAGATTCCATTTCAGCGTTCAGCGGCTTCTCGTAGCACCGGTACAGATACAGATGCTTTTGCTTATTCCAATGATGGAGTTCCCTCCGCCTTGATTTCTTTACCTTTAAAATACATGCATACCACAGTCGAAACAGCGAGTAAAAATGACATTGAGCAAGTAATCAACTTGATGTATGAGTTCTTGCTTGATTTTGATCCTTCTTTTGATTTTAGGTATATCAAATAATAAATTGTTCCAAGGTCAGAGTAGATGTACTAATCCGCTCTGACCTTTCTGTTTAAACACAAATGAACTTTTTAGACCAACTAGATCGTGCTATTTTTATTCCGTCGCCTCCAGAGCGAATCATTTCATTAGTCCCCTCCCAAACCGAATTGTTGGTTGATATGGGTTTGCAGGATCGACTCGTTGGGATTACCAAATTCTGCGTGCATCCAAAAGAGCTCAAAAAAGAAAAGGTAATTATAGGCGGAACAAAGAATTACCGATTTGATGTGATTGATCAATTAAAACCAGATTTGATAATTGGGAATAAGGAGGAAAATGATCAATCGGGTATTGAGCAGCTGATGAAAAAATATTCAGTTTGGATGAGTGATATTTCCACTTTGGAGGATAATTTGAAAATGATCAAGTCACTAGGGGAAATTTTTAGGGTTGAAGGATCTGCTCATACCATTATTAAAAAAATTGAATCTGATTTTTGTGAGAAAGCTCCTAGAAAGGGGAAAATAGTTTATTTGATTTGGAATGATCCTATAATGACCGCTGGGACAAAAACTTTTATTAACGAAATGCTACAATGGGCAGGATTCGAAAATATGATTGCACAAGCCCGTTATCCTGAGATTTCCATTGAGGAACTAAAGGAATTAAAACCAGACTTTCTTTTTCTTAGCTCAGAGCCATTTCCTTTTGGGGCGAAACATCTGGAAGCCTACCAAAAGCTTTTGCCAAACACGGTAGTTAAATTAGTGGACGGGGAGTATTTTTCTTGGTATGGTTCTCGATTATTAGGAGCAAAGGAATATTTTTCAACCTTGTATTTGGACCTTTAAACATTTCTTTGCCAACTACCATTTATCAAAAGTTACTTTTTCATCAAATACTTTTTTAAAAAAATCAATTAACTTTTGCCATTGATCTAATTAAGCCTATTTGGTTTTCAATAGGTATTGGTCAAATACAGCGGTAAAAATTAAAATCAACCTATCAAATATGAAAAAATCTAAAATTGCACTAATAGCAATGCTCGCATTGGCTTGGTCCTGTGGGCCCAAACCAGCAGAAGAGTCACTCGAGGAAGTAGTGACTGAGGAAGTCCCTGTCCCAGACAATTCCTTGACAGAAGAGGAGAAAGCTGACGGTTGGATGCTCCTATTTGATGGGCAGAGCGCAGATGGATGGAGAGCATTTAATGGTGATACACTTCCCTCCAATTGGATTATTGAAGATGGAGCATTAAAAGGCCTAGGCGCAACTGGCGGTTCAGATATAGGAGGAGATATTGTATTTGGGCCAATGGAATTCGAGCAGTTCGAAATGGAGTTTACTTGGAAGATTTCTCCAGGTGGCAACAGCGGCGTTTTTTATCATGTCGTAGAAGGTCCTAAATATAAGGCTCCTTATTATACAGGACCAGAGTATCAAGTTATTGATCAAATAGGCTTTGCTGACCCTTTGGAAGCTTGGCAATCATTGGCAGCTGACTATGCTATGTATGAGCCGGATTTTGAGGGCGTGGTAAAACCAGCAGGAGAATGGAATACTTCCAAAATCGTTTTCTCGGAGTCAGGAGCGAGCTATTGGTTAAATGGGAAACAAACTGTTTCTTTTGTGCCTTATTCAGAGGATTGGACAGCAAAGCGGAATTCTGGCAAATGGAATGATTTTCCTGACTATAAAATTGCAAAAAAGGGCTTAGTAGCTCTCCAAGATCATGGTGATCCGGTTTGGTTTAAAAATATCAAGATTAAAAAATTATGAAAAAGCTAATTTTAGCAGGAGCTCTTCTTCTTTGTGCACAACTGACTTTTGCTCAAAAAGCTGAGAAACTCTTCAACGGGAAAAACCTGGATGGTTGGGTAATATATGGTACCGAAAAATGGTATGTTGAAGATGGCTTATTGGTTTCAGAGAGCGGTCCGGATAAGGGTTACGGGTATTTAGGTACAGAAGGGAATTATGATGATTTTGAAATCACCTTGGAATTCAAGCAGGAGGCAAATGGAAATTCAGGGGTGTTCATCAGATCTACAGTTGATGGGACAAAGGTTTCAGGCTGGCAGGTGGAGGTGGCTCCTCCAGGATCTGATACCGGCGGCATCTATGAATCATATGGAAGAGGTTGGTTAATCAAACCAGATCCTGAAAAAGATAAAGCATTGAAATTTGGAGAATGGAATAAGATGAGAATTGTAGTGAAAGGAGATAATGTAACCTCTTACCTTAATGGGACAGAGATGGTAAATTTCACAGATGCAAAAATTGGGGAAGGAAAAGGTGGAGTTTTACTTCAAATCCATGATGGGGGAGGGATAAAGGTCTATTGGCGAAATATTGTTTTGAAAAAGCTTTAAAGTACCTATTCTATTAATTAAATGCCTTTGGGGTCACTTCGATTCCAAAGGCATTTTTATTTTGAAAATTTTCAGGTTCTATATCAATCGATTAGATCTTTATTCAGTTTTTTTCTGGAGTTCCCCTTGTAAGGTGGAATAAAAGGGAGATATTTGCACTCCCAAACGACGCGAACGGCTGAAAGGGAAATAAGAGGGGGTTGTTTGGAGTTGGATATGTGGCAAAAAAGTTTGGATTTATTTCTAATTTTTTTTGCAGGAGAAATAACTTGAGTTACCTTTGCAACCCTGTTCGGAAGGAACGGGAAAAGAAAAAGGAAAAAAAACGGATCGTATAGCTGTAGAGGCTGGGTTCTGACAAGCTTTCGAATAAGATCGAGAGGGAAGTTCTTTGAAATGATGTAAGGCGAAAAAAAATAGTAACCTGAGAAAATAAAGAGAAGGGTTGGGCTCTTAGGAGTGCCAATTCAA
>JAHEBE010000171.1 GCA_024642365.1 Algoriphagus sp. | reverse complement strand
AATCCAAATTGGCAGAAAGAAATGGGATGGTTCCCTTGAAACGGAACTTGAAACCCTATCAAACACAAAGTGATGAATTCAATTTGATGGCTGTTTTCGAATATTTAATAGGCAATACAGACTGGTCAGTTAACTACCGGCAAAACATAAAATTGCTCAATGAAGGTGCTGCCAAGTTGCCCTATACGGTCCCCTATGATTTTGACCATGCTGGAATTGTAAGTGCACCCTATGCGCTTCCGGCAGAAGAATTGGGGATAAAGTCTGTTCGAGAAAGATTATACAGAGGCTTCTGTGTGAAAGATTTGGATGAGTTTGTTCCTATTATCGATCGGTTCAAGACCTTAAAGGAAGAGATCTATTCGCTTTATGAAGATTCAGAGTTACTGGATCCAGCGTACATCCAATCGACAATTTTATTTCTGGATGAGTTTTATGCTACCCTTAATGATGAAAATGCCTGGCGGAAAGACTTTGCATATCCATGTGATCCAAAGGGCACAGGAAACGTCGTGATCAAAGGATTGAAAAATAATTAGAACGAATGGCTTAGCTCTTTTAAATCAATGAAAATCCAAACTTTTATACTTTCCTTTATTTCCCAAAATTTTCACCAACCCTAGGGAAAAAAGGGTGATTTTCCCGCTTTTTTAGAAAAATTTCAAATCCTGTTTTGAAAAGATTAACCACCCATTCGGACATTTTTTTTCATGTCATGTCCTTTCTTGCTTTCTCTTTGCTCTGCTTATCGATAGCTTTTTGGGTCGCTTGAAATTTTTATTATCCACAAGCGCTCTCAACTATTATGGAGCAAACTTTTAACTCTGAGCTAAAACCAGTAAAACAGTCCGAACGAATTCTTTCTCTGGATGTGATGCGAGGCATAGTCCTATTTGGTATCCTTTTGATGAATATCAATGGTTTTGGCCTTGGCTTTGCCTACAATGACCCCACTATTCAAGGTGGAGATTCGGGACTGAATCTTTATACCTGGATGATGACTAACCTCTTTTTCGAGGGAACTATGCGGGCCTTGTTTTCCCTGCTTTTCGGTGTTGGGATGTTCATTTTCTTAGACCGATTGGTTAAAAAAGGGGCTGGAATTAAAGCTGCTGATGTTTATTTCCGTCGAATCACTTGGCTTTTGATTTTCGGTTTGATTCACGGCTATCTTTTGCTTTGGCTTGGAGAGATCTTGTACCAATATGCATTGATGGGCTTTTTGGTCTATTCTTTCCGGTTGATGGCTCCAAAGAAATTAGTCATTTCGGCACTGCTACTTTTCTGCGTAGGTACGACTTGGAATTATTTTGACTATGCTGGGCAAAAGAAACTGGTAAGTCAGGTGGAAGAAGCGAGTACGATGACAACCTCCGGCCAAGAACTTTCCAAAGAACTGAAAGCTGCCCAAGAAGCCTGGGAAGAGCAAGTAAAGGAACGCTCTCCTGAAGCCACTGCAGAGTTCAACGAAGGAATGCAAAAAGGATATTTTGGGGCGGTGGCATTTCTTGCTCCCTACAACAAGGCTTTTGACACAGAAAACCCTTATCGTACTGATGTCTGGGATGTACTGAGCATGATGCTTTTTGGGATCGCACTTTTCAAGTGGGGATTTCTTGCCGGCGAAAAACCCGCTTCCCAGTATTGGCTTATGGTGCTGATCGGTTACGCGGTTGGACTAGCGATCAATTACTATGAAATGCAGACTATCCTCGAAGCCAAGTTTTCCATTTTATCATTTAAACAAGCGGATATCACCTACTACTGGGGACGATTTTTCATCGCGATCGGGCATATCGGGCTGATCATGATTTTTTGCAAAGCTCCGTTTTTAAGTTGGTTGAAAAATGGCCTAGCGGCCGTTGGCAAGATGGCTCTGACCAATTACCTGATGCATTCGGTGATCTGCATGATCATTTTTACCGGTGTTGGTTTTGGACTGATTGGTAAGCTTGAGCGATACCAATTGCTTTATGTCGTCGTCGGAATCTGGATTTTTCAGTTGATCCTGAGTCCGATTTGGCTTCGATACTTTCACTATGGTCCGATGGAGTGGCTTTGGAGAAATCTTAGTTATATGAAAGTTCATGCACTCCGAAAAGGACCTCCACAGACGATTTGAAATTTTTTGATTCCAATTGAGCTAAAGGCCAAATAATATTTTATTTATTTGGCCTTTTTTTACTGTTTATTTTATTTTTTAAATCAACGGGGAAGAATAGTGTCTACTATGGACATTAAAGAAACCAGTTCATCCAAGGGCTGTTTTAAACCAAGTTTTTTTTAATGAAATTAAGAAAAACGTTAATTTTTTTTTAGTTCTAACAATCAAATCAAACACACACTAACATGAAAACTTTTAAAAACGCAATCGCATTGGCTGTCATGCTGATGGTGACAACTCTCGCTTCTACTGCACAGGAAATGGCAGTAACTCTGGAATTCGCAAACGCATCAAAAGCGATGGAGATAACCCAGAAATACACAAAGGCCCTTCAGGCTGGCGATGTCGCTACGATGAATGCCCAATTTTCTCCAGGCGCGATGATTTACGGTCTTGGTGGAGGGATGGATTCCCTAACTGTCGCACAGCACAAAGAGTATTACACGACCAGCACCAATACTTACAAGCACACCCTTTCTGGAGAGCTGTATCTGCCAGTAAAAGTAACCGACAACTGGAATGAAGGTGAATGGATCTTATCCTGGGGCAATAACACAATTACCGATAAAAAAACAGGAAAAACCTTTGTGGTGCCTTACCATACAGCTAGTAGAATAGTGAATGGCAAAATCGAATTTATGCGCTACTGGTATGATATGCTTCACATACTCCAAGCACAAGGATTTACAATAACTCCTCCTGCTAAATGAGTCAATCAATAAAAAAATAGCAATCCAATCCCATTGGAGATCCTTTGGAACTTCAATGGGATTATTTTCAATTAAGTCTAGCATTTTTCTGGCTGTACCTTACGCAGACTTTAAAGTTTTTTAATTTCTCAAATTTTTCAATAATCTATGAAAGTTCTATTTATTACCTTTTTCGTCTGCCTTTTCTGCACCGAAGCTCTATCCCAGGGAATTATCCAAGGAAAAGTAAACGACAATCAATCTATTGGTATTTCCTATGCCAATGTCCTTCTCAGAAACCCGGCTGATTCGGTTTTGGTCAAAGGAGCCATCTCTGATGAATCCGGAAATTATGTTTTCCAGGAAGTGCCCAAAGGAGAATATTTCGTCGAAACCTTCTTCGTAGGCTTTTCCAAATCATATTCCCCTGTCTTCACCTTTTTGGGGACAGAGACACTTGGACTTGAAACAATCACTTTGAATGAAGAAGCTCAAAATCTAGAAGAAGTGACTGTAGTTGCCACAAAGCCTCTTTTCGAAATGGAAATGGGGAAAATGGTGGTAAATGTTGCAAATAGCGTGACATCAGCGGGTTTTTCTGTCATTGATTTGCTGGAAAGATCCCCAGGAGTAATGGTCAACAGACAAAATAATTCCATGTCTTTGGCCGGGAAAAATGGGGTAGTAATTCTGATGAACGGGAAAAGATTCCGAATGCCTGTGGAAGCCGCATTTCAGATGTTAGCCGGGCTGAATTCAAGTGACGTGGAAAAAATCGAGATAATGACCGTCCCTCCGGCAAACTATGATGCAGATGGCGATGCGGGATTTATCAATGTCGTCATGAAACGAAACAATGGTATGATCGGCACCAATGGCTCGGTGACAGTGGGGCAAGGCTACGGCTCCGGATATCAGGGCAATTTGAGTTTTAATCTCAATCATCAGGGACCAAAATTCAGCTGGTTTGCGCTTGTAACTCCCAGCGTTGTAAATCAAGTCGGAATTTGGGAAAGCCAACGAAGTAATAATGATGGATTTCAGGACATTTCCATTAACACTGTCTCGGATGATCGGGAGAGCACTAGAAAAGCAATCAACTATCAGGCAGGATTTGACTATTCGATTGGTAAGAATACCATCCTGAGCGCATTAGTCAGCGGGTATGAAAATAGATGGAATCAGGTAGCTCCGTCACTTACGGAGGCCAATTATTCTATTTCTCCGGACACACTTGTCAATATGATTCTAACTGAGGAAAACTATTGGAGCCATATGATGGGCAATATCAACATCCAACATACCTTTCAAAATGGACAGGTACTCAGCGCGGATTTAGATTATCTCACGTATAAAAATTCCAATCCAACCTCGTACACAACCACCTTTTTTGATGAATCTGATAATGTGATTGATGCAGAAGAATTTAGAATCTCAAAAGACACTCCGATAGACATGTGGGTGGGCAGTGTAAATCACTCGATGAAAATCGGAAAATCCGTAAAGGTAGATTCCGGGATCAAGGGTACTTTTTCAGAATTAAGCAATACCGTGGTTTTTGAGGAGCAAATTGGATCAGAATGGATCGTTAATCCAACCTATAGTAGCGACGGGATACTGACTGAGGATATTTTGGCAGCCTACTCTACAGCAGCTATTGTTTTCAATGATAAGACTTCGCTAAATGCAGGACTTCGCTATGAGAATACAAAAACAAATCTTACTTCATTATCCGGAGAAGAGCTCGTAAACCGTCACTACGGTGATTTATTCCCCACCGTACAATTAGCCAGAAAAATGGGTGAGAATAGCCAAACTACTTTTAGCTATGGGAGAAGAATCACCCGTCCGACGTTTAACCAAATGGCACCTTGGGTCATTTTTTCGGACCGATATACTTTGTTTGCCGGAAATACCAATATTCTTCCAACCTACACGAATAACCTAAAAGTTGACTATTCTTTTAAGAGTCTGATTGTTTCGGCCCAGTATAGTCATGACAAAAATGCAATTGCAGCATTTCAGCCTACTCTGGATGAAGAGACCAATACCACCTTCCTGAAAACGGAGAATATTGACCAAATACAAACTATCTCTATCATGTTTGCTTTTCCGATCCAGCTTACACCCTGGTGGGAAATGCAAAATAACCTCACTGCCAATCTCCAAAGGGCTAATTCTGTTTTGAATGATGAGGCTTATGAAGTGGATCAAAAAAGCGTACAAGTGATTACGACCAACACGTTTACCCTTCCTAAAAAATACACTGTCGAGCTGGTCGGGTATTATAATTCTCCAACGATCAACGGGTATTTCCTATGGCTTTCCAGAGGATTTGTCAATCTGGGAATCAAGAAAGATTTTGAAAAGGCTGGAGTATTGAGACTTTCTTGCAATGATATTTTTGAAACTACCCAATTGAGGTGGGATTCCTTTGAAGGGACTAATATCGGTTTTTCCGGAAGATATAAGTTTGATAAGCGGGTATTCATGGCAACCTATACCTTTAAATTCGGAAACAATAAGGTCAAAGGAACTCGAAGCAGATCAGTAGGATCTCAAGATGAGCAGCGAAGAGTTAGCAATTAAACCTAGCGCATTATTTAGGAATTCCTTTTGGAAAAAATATTAGATGAGTAGGACATAATTTTTACCTATTCGTCCAAGATTGATTTTGTATCTACTCAAAATAGGATAGCTTATTTATTACGCCTAAATATTTCAATATTAAAGATTTAACACTTTGTCAGAAACCCAAAATATGGAACAAACGATCACTCCTGAACTGATCCCAGTAAAGCAATCAGACCGTATCTTATCGCTAGATGTCATGCGCGGGATAGTACTTTTTGGAATCCTATTGATGAACATCAATGGCTTTGGCCTGGCGTATTCCTACAGTGACCCCACTGTTTCGGGCGGCGCTACTGGTCTGAATCTTTATACTTGGATAATGACCAATCTTTTTTTTGAAGGAACAATGAGGGCTTTGTTTTCCCTTCTTTTTGGGGTTGGGATGTATATTTTCTTAGACCGTCTTCTCAAAAAGGGAGCAGGTATCAAGGCGGCTGACGTGTATTTCCGAAGATTGATGTGGCTTTTGGTGTTTGGATTGATCCATGGATACCTCCTATTGTGGACAGGAGAGATACTATATCAATATGCATTGATGGGATTTTTGGTCTATTCTTTTCGCTCTATGGCTCCAAAATATCTGATTATCACTGCTGTGGTACTTTTTAGTATTGGTACTCTTTGGAACTACACAGACTACCAAAAAGGCAAAAAATGGATGGCAGAAGTAGCCGAAGCGCAGGCTTTATTGGTAAAGGGGGAAGAACTCTCCAAGGAGTTAAAGGCTGCGAATGATGATTGGGAAAAGCGAGAGGCAAAAATAAGCGCTGAAGGTGTAGAGGAGTACAATGAAGCAATGCGTAAGGGATATTTTTCTGTTGTAGCTCATTTGGCTCCAGAAAATTATGAATATGATGTCAACTGGCCCTATCAATACGATGTTTGGGATGTGTTAAGTATGATGTTGATTGGGATTGCACTTTTTAGATGGGGTATTCTCACCGCCGAAAAACATATATCATTTTACTTACTCATGGCAGCAATTGGATATGCGATAGGGCTCGCCATCAATTATTATGAATTGAAGTTAGTCATGGATAATAATTTCTCTTACCTGTCCTTCAGACAGTCAAATATTACTTATTACTGGGGGAGAATATTTGTCGCTATGGGACATGTAGGATTGATTATGCTTTTCTGTAAAACTCCAATTCTAGCTTGGCTGAAAAATGGCTTATCTGCTGTTGGTAAAATGGCCTTGACCAATTACATAATGCACTCGGTGATCTGCATGATTTTTTTCACAGGCGTAGGTTTCGGAATGTTCGGTAGACTGGAGCGCTACGAGCTGCTTTATGTAGTCTTCTCCA
>JAHEBE010000170.1:5599-6817 GCA_024642365.1 Algoriphagus sp. | reverse complement strand
CTCCTAACATCGATCAGCTTGCTCAATCTGGGACCCGATTCACGAATGCTTATGTAATGGGAGGTAACCATGGAGCGATTTGCATGGCAAGCCGAGCGATGTTGCTTTCAGGCAAAGGCCTTTTTAGGGTATTTGATAAATTAGCCGGGGAGGAAACCATGCCGATGTATTTTGAAAAGCAAGGGTATGAGACATTTGGAACCGGAAAATGGCATAATGAAAAAGAGGCCTTTGAGGCCAGTTTTCAAAAAGCAAAAAGTGTTTATTTAGGAGGAATGGCTGATCATTTCTCAGTTCCGGTGCGAGATTTTCAAGCAGATGGAACCCTCGGTGAGCCGGAAAATAAAGGCTATTCATCCGATGTCTTTGCAGGGGTCACCAAAGAATTTATTGAAGAATATGCCAAATCTGCTCAAGAAAAGCCTTTTTTCGCCTATGTCGCATTTACGGTGCCTCATGATCCTTATTCTCCAAGAGCTGATTACATCCATCGATATGATACAGCCAGTATCACTTTGCCCAAAAATTTTATGGGACTTCACCCTTTCGAGTTCGATCATTTAAGCGTCAGAGACGAAAATCTAACCGGATGGCCAAGAAAACCGGAAGTCATCAAGGAAATTCTTTCGGATTATTATGGACTGATTACTCATTTGGATGATAAAGTGGGTGAGTTAATTGCCTCTCTCAAAGCAAATGGACTTTATGAAAACACCATTATCGTCTACGCTGCAGATAATGGACTTGCTGTCGGTTCGCATGGATTATTAGGTAAGCAAAACCTTTACGAACATTCTACAAAGGTTCCCATGATTATAGCAGGACCCGGAGTTCCTCAAAACCAGCTTTCGGAAGCACTTGTCTATCTATATGATCTCTTTCCTACTTTGGCCTCGCTTTCTGGCCTGCCTGCTCCCTCCGGAATAGATGGTCAAAACCTAAGCCCCTTACTCACCCGTGCCGAGCAATCTATTCGCCCTGCTCTTTTTACGGCCTATCGGCATACAGTTCGGGCCATAAGAGTGGGAGATTGGAAAATGATCCGATATCCCGAGCGAGATTTTACCCAGCTTTTCAATTTAAAAGACGATCCGGATGAATTGATAAATTTGGCAGAAGCTCAACCTGAAAAAGTAATTGAAATGCGTGAAATTTTGGAAGCTTCACAGAGATCTTCTGGCGATACAGTGGCTTGGACAGCCAAAACAATTCTTCCAA
>JAHEBE010000170.1:0-5499 GCA_024642365.1 Algoriphagus sp. | reverse complement strand
TGCAATATTTTTCTTTTTAGTAGGAAGCACCCTTTTTGCCCAACAAATTGTTTTTGAAGGAGGAAAAGAAGGACATGAGATCTACCGAATCCCTGCAATAATTTCGCTTCCCAACCAAGAGTTACTTGCTTTTGCAGAAGGAAGAGTGAACGGCTCTGATGACTTTGGGGACATTAATTTGGTGATGAAAAAAAGTTCCGACCAGGGAAATTCTTGGACAGAACTTCAGGTCTTAGTGGATTATGATTCACTTCAAGCCGGAAATCCGGCACCCGTTTTAGACTTATTTGATCCAGCTCATCCTGAGGGAGTGATTTACCTTTTTTATAATTCAGGAAATAACCACGAATACGATATCAGGCTCAATAAAGGCGTTCGAGAAGTATGGATGATTCGATCTTTTGATTTGGGGGAGACCTGGCAAAACCCCGTGAATATCACTGCTCAAGTCCATAAACCCAATCATCCTAGTTTCAACCCCAACTATCAAAACTCCTCAGATTGGAGGCATTATGCCAACACACCTGGGCATGCCTTTCAATTCCAAAAAGGGAAATATAAAGGGCGAATCTATGTTGCTGCCAATCATTCCCAAGGCGACCCAAAGGATGACTTTATGGAATATCAAGCACATGGATTCTATACAGATGATCATGGCGAGACTTTTAAAATTTCTGAATCCATCCAGTTTCCTGGATCAAATGAGGCTATTGCGGCCGAACTTCCTGACAACAGGATGATCATGAGTATTCGAAATCAGCGGGGAGATATCCGCCAGCGTATTTTGGCCTTTTCAAGTGACGGCGGAGCCACTTGGGACAAACAATATTTCGAGCCAAGTTTAATTGACCCGGTTTGTCAGGGATCTATAATTTCCTTTACCGATTCCAGAGGCCAATTTATCCTAGCTCAATCAAATAATGCTGATGAACAAAAAAGGAATAACCTCAGCATAAAGTTAAGTTTTGATCAGGGAGAATCCTGGCCAGAGACGATCCTTATTGATGGAATAAAAGATCCTGGAACATCGGCCTATACAGCATACAGTGATTTGGTAATACTTAACAACAATAGCATTGGGGTAATTTTTGAAAGAAATAATTACAAAGAAATAGTTTTTAAAACCCTAGAGTTGAAACTTAAATAATAAATAAATTCCGTCCTGGGTCAAATACTTTTTACTAAAAGAATCTGGTTTGCATTAAGTGTTCTGGAAGATTCTTAAATTAAATAATGAACGTTTCTGGCACCTAGCACTTAAATTTCTTGAAAGTCCTCGCATTTATAATAGCTACATTTTTTATCTGTGCTTTTGGCTTTGCCCAAAATAAAAAAGACAGTACCAAAACCTCTATTTCAAAAAAAGCACTTGAGGAGGGACTTGATTTGATTACTCGTTCGCACAGAGACACTGTTTTGGTCCAAAATAGCTATGAGGAATTCCTTCCTTTTAATGGGAAAATCATACGAAACATCTATGTAGAAAGTATTGGTTTTGAAAAATCCATCTATGGGAATAAAAAACCTATTGTTCAAAAAATGGGTAGAATTGCGAACAACTTGCATACAAACACAAGAGAAAAAACGATTCGTCAAAACCTGTTTATTAAACCAAATGAAAGAATTAACCCCTATAAAATGGGGGATAACGAAAGGTCTCTTCGGAATTTAGATTTTATCTTGGATTCAAGGTTCATCGTTACTCCTGTAGATGAAACTGATTCGGTCGATATTACCGTTTTGACAAGAGACGTATTCAGTATTGGATTTTCTGCGGGAGGTAATCTCATCTCTGCACCAGAATTTAAAGTTTATGATGCTAACCTAGATGGAAGAGGTCAGAGACTTGAGTTTAATGTCCTTTTTGATTTAGATCGGAAACCTAAAACTGGTTTCGGAGCGTCTTATAAAAAGAAAAGCTTTTTAGGAAGTTTTGTTGACTTTGAATTGTTTTTCACCCAATTAAATGATGGGTTTTCCTACGGGATAGAGAAGGAATATTCTTATGGGATAAAACTGGACAGAAAACTAATTTCTCCCTATACAAGACTAGCTGGTGGGGGGCAATGGAGCCGAAATTGGTCCGAAAATGTCTATTCAAGACCTGATTCACTTTTCTTGGATTATAATTATACTATCGCAGACTTTTGGATAGGCTATAATTTTGGAGCCAAAAAGTCTATCCAGGATAGAAACAGAATGTTCTTAGCCCTTAGATCGTTTGAAGGATATTTTATTGATGCCCCGGTTCAGGATGATTTTTATCAAGAAAGATCTTTTAGAAATATTACTGGAGTTTTAACGGAAATGACTTTTTACAAACGAAACTATTTCAAAACTCAATATGTCTATGGCTTTGGTAGAACAGAAGATGTTCCTTACGGCTATTCATTCAGTCCTTCCATTGGGCTAATCTCACAAGAAACTGCGCAGCGCCCTTATACTGGCATCAAATTCAATTATTCAAAGGGTTTCCCATCTGGCAGTTTTTATGACATCGACTTCAATTCTTCAAGCTTTTATAACGACTCCAAATTAGAAGATGCATTAGTGTTTACTACATTTTCTTATTACACCAAAGCATTCGTCCTTGGCAGGTACAGGTTAAGGAATGAAATCAACTTTTCGTTTACCAAGCTATTTAACACCAATACAAATCAATGGCTTGAGGTAAACTCTTCATTGATACCCGGATTAAGGGTTCGTGATTATGAAGCTGATGAACGAAACTCTTTTAAAGTTGCTTCTGCGCTTTATACACCATGGTCTGTTATCGGATTTAGAATCGCTGTAATTGGAGCTTTGAATATTGTAAGAGTTAGATGTAGCTCTTGTTTGCCCACTGAAAATATTTATACAGGAATTAGCTCAGGCCTACGGATCAGAAATGAAAATTTGATTTTTGGAACAATGGAATTTAAGGTCACTTATATCCCAAATGATGAAGAGGGAAATTCTAAGTTCTCCTTTAAATTTCAACAAAATCTAAGGTTTAAAAAGTCTGATACTTTTGTAAATCCACCTTCCTTCATAAGGTTCAACAATTAACCAAATAAAATTCCAAAAGCTGATTTTTATCATTACCAGACTCTCGGAAAAAGTTTAGGTTTCGACTTCCTAAACTTTAAACCCATGAAAAACACCTCTCAATTTGGCCGAATCTCTTTATTTATTATTTATTTCTGGTTTGGAGTTTTAAAAGTGATTGGAATTTCTCCGGCTGAAACGCTGGTTCAAAATCTCTTTCTTGAAACGTTTGGAGGATGGATTGATTTCAAGATTTTTTGCCTAGGCTTTGGGCTTTTCGAATGCTTCATCGGAGCGATTTGGCTTTTTCCCAAACTTACAAAATATGCCTTTTACCTTTTGATATTCCACATGGTCACCACCTTCTTGCCTGTGTTACTATTACCTGATGCTACTTGGCAAGCTTGGTTCACCCCTACCTTAGTGGGTCAGTACATCATTAAGAATTTCGCGCTGATTTCCTTAAGTATGTTTATTTGGAAAGAATGGAAATCCAATGCCAGCACTAGCCAATTAATCAATATGGGTTACAAAAACTACTAGCCTGCTGCTTCTAGCTCTTTTACACGAGGTATAACTTCTTTTCCAATCAATTCAATCGCATTTTTTAATTGCGAATGACTCAGTTTAGCATTATCCATTTGAAAAGAAAATCGATCAATCCCTCCCAGGGCTATACTATGTCTGTGGATTTTTTCGGCAACTTCTTCCGGTCCGCCTACGACCAATGCACCCAATTTACCAGTTTGGGCATTGAAATGTGATCTCGTAACGGGAGGCCAACCTCGCTCTTTCCCAATAGCAGTAAAAGTCTCCGCATAACCCGGATAATATTCCTCCATCGCATTTTCAGTTGTTTCCGCCACAAAACCTAATGAGTGCAAGCCAACTTTAAGTTTCTCCGGAGCATGTCCGGCCTTAGCTCCTGCCTGACGATACATGTCTATCAACGGACGGAAACGATGAGTTTCCCCACCGATCACAGCTACCATCAGAGGCAAGCCTAATAAGCCGGCTCTTACAAATGAAGCTGGTGTACCTCCCACTCCTTGCCAGATCGGAAGTTCGGATTGCAAAGGCCTTGGATAGATGGCTTGATTATTCAAAGGTGCTCGGAATTGGCCCTTCCAAGTCACAATTTCTTCATCCCTTATTTTCAAAAGCAATTCTAACTTCTCAGCGAAAAGGGCATCATAATCATTCAATCGAAGTCCAAAAAGTGGAAATGCTTCTGTAAAAGAACCCCTTCCTGCTACAATCTCAGCCCTCCCATTCGATATTAAATCGAGCGTAGCAAATTCCTGAAAAACCCGAACCGGATCAGCAGCACTTAAGACAGTCACGGCAGAGGTTAATTTGATACGATTGGTTCGAGCAGCAGCTGCCGCCAAAATGATCACGTTAGCAGAATCCAGAAACTCTTTCCGATGATGTTCGCCAATGCCAAAAACATCCAATCCCATTTCATCCGCATAGACAATTCGGTCTATCAGTTCGGCCAATGATTTCCTTCTGTTTTCAGTTTGGCTATCGGTTCCAGCAGGAGCGGCGGCTGCAAAACTATCGATTCCTATTTCCATAATTTGTTCTGATTATTTTTCTTTAACCAAGTCCAGCAGCTTTCAATTCCATTTTTTCCTTCCCATTTTTTAGAAGAGTTTAGGGAAAATAGATTCCGGTAAAAATTCCCTTGATGCAAAAATGCTAATTCCCTATCTTTTAAAAACTTACCCAAAATCCAAGCTATGAAGGTTCGATTCACTTGTTCTTTGATCTTTTTATTTATTTCTATTTCCATGACGGTACCAGCCCAAAATCAAGCCAATTACGACGAAAGCAAAGTTCCAGCACTGATCCTACCAGATCCTTTCGTTAGTGAAAATGGAAAGCTAATAAGCACGGTTTCCGATTGGGAAAAAATTCGGAGGCCTGAGATTTTCAACCTTTTTGAACGAGAGGTGTATGGGAACCTGCCAAAAGATTTTGATGCAATATCCTATGCCTTGGTTACGGAAAAAGAAAACCCCTATCCGGAATTGGCCGATCTTGAGCAGGTGAATATCACAGTTTCTAGAAATGGTAAAAGTCATACCATGCGGATCAATCTTTTCCTCCCAAAAAACCAAAAAGGACCTTTTCCAATCATTTTATTGATTAATTACAAACCTGCCTACTCAGACGGAAGCTTAGTGGAATCCGCTTTTTGGCCTGTTGAAGAATTAATAAAAAGAGGATTTGCGACAGCATCCTTTCATGCGGAGACAGTTGCTCCTGATCTAAATGAAAGCTATCAAAAGGGAATCATTAACACCCTATATCCTGAGCAAATCGGTAAGCCAAATGGCATGAAAGCCTATGGTGCCTGGGGATGGGGGGCCATGAGGGCAATGGACTATTTTTCTCAACATCCTCAACTCGATACAAAAAAATCAATCTTGGTTGGACATTCCCGAACTGGCAAAGCCGCACTTT
>JAHEBE010000169.1 GCA_024642365.1 Algoriphagus sp. | reverse complement strand
GCTTATTGTATTTTTTTAGTGTCCCCTGAAGACCTGGTATTTCTTTTTGTTTCCAATGTTTTTTACGCTCGGAAAGCACCTCTGCCGATACATCTACTGATAACTCCAAGCTATCAGCGTTTATGGTGATAAGGTCTCCATTCTCCAATAATCCAATCGGTCCTCCAGTCCATGCTTCTGGGGTGACGTGACCTACTACAAAACCATGTGTGCCTCCTGAAAATCTCCCATCGGTAATAAGAGCCACTGAAGATCCTAACCCCGCTCCAATAATCATGGAAGTTGGCTTCAACATCTCCGGCATTCCAGGTCCTCCTTTTGGACCAATATTTCTAATAACAATGACATCTCCGGCTTTTACTTGATGATCACGGATGGCATCATTGGCTTCTTGCTCAGAATCAAAAACATTGGCTGGACCAGTAAAGGCTTTGCCTTCTTTGCCCGTAATTTTAGCTACTGCACCATCAGGTGCAAGATTTCCAGAAAGAATGCAAAGATGTCCTTCTGGCTTAATTGGTGTTTCAATCGGATGAATCACATTGACCATAGATGGCACAATGGCATCGATATTTTCAAGATTTTCGGCAAGTGTTTTTCCAGTAACAGTCATGCAATCACCATGCAAAAATCCTTTTTCCAAGAAATACTTCATGAAAGCAGGTAACCCGCCTTGCTCGTGAAGGTCTTCCATCAGGAATTTCCCAGATGGCTTAAAATCAGCAATCATTGGTGTTTTTGCATTGAGTGCCTTAAAGTCTTCGAGGGTGAAATCAATTTTGGCTGTTTGTGCAATAGCCAAAATATGCAATACTGCATTGGTACTACCTCCTAAGGCAATTACTACTCGAACTGCATTTTCTATGCTCTTTCGGGTGATAATATCACTTGGTTTAATATCGCGCTCTAAAAGAATGCGCATGTATTTATTCACCTCGGCACATTCTGCCAATTTTTCAGGAGAATTAGCTGGATATGACGCCGAGTAAGGCAAGGACATTCCCATTGCCTCAATCGCTGAAGACATTGTGTTGGCAGTATACATGCCTCCGCAAGCTCCTGCTCCCGGACAAGAATTCCGAATTACTCCATCGTAATCCTCATCAGAAATCGTCCCGTTAATCCGCTTTCCAAAAGCCTCAAATGCGGAGACAATATTCAATTTCTCTCCTTTATAATTCCCTGAAGCAATGGTGCCACCATAAACCAATATTGAAGGACGATCAATTCGAAGCATTCCCATGATCGCTCCAGGCATATTCTTATCACATCCAGCCAAAGCGATGCAGGCATCGAACGAATGACCTAGGATAAATGACTCAATAGAATCAGCAATAATATCTCTCGAAACAAGAGAATAACGCATCCCTAAGGTGCCCATCGAGGTTCCATCCGAAATCCCAATGGTATTAAAAACTAAACCGGTCAAATCGTGATTCTGTGAGGAATTTTTGATCAAACCGGCGAAGTCGTTGAGATGCATATTGCAGGGATTACTTTCATAGCCACAACTGGCTATCCCTACAAAGGGCTGCTTCATCTTCTTATCGCTCAAGCCAGTAGCATAAAGCATCGCCTTACCGGCAGGATGCTCGTCATTATCACTGATTTCCCAACTGTACTTTTTCAGGTTCATAGTAAAGGGTAAAAAAAAATGCCTCAGGTAAATGAGGCACTTAAGATTTTTTATTTGATTATGATAAATAGTCTAGTGCCTCACATTAAAGTCCAATGAGAATAATAAAGCTTAGCAAGAAGACCACTCGGTACATATAATTATCTAGGTTCGTAAGGTTTTGATATCGAATCACTGAACAAACTTAATCCTGTTTAGGCAGACTTACAATATTTAATTTTACATTTTGATATTATAAGGATCAAAAGATAGCGGCAATAATATTTTTTACAAAATTTTAAATTGTTTTTTTAATGAAACACCCCCTAAATCCAGTTAATGATTTGTTCAATAATTCAAATCTCAAAATTTTGTATTGAATTTCCCTTAATTCAAACTTTCTGAAAAAAAATTTCCTTTTTTTTAACAAAAAAATACTTATATAAACTTAATCGCAATAAATATGGGCTTTATTGTGATTATCAAAAATCATCTATCCTATAAGAGTCTAGCTAAATAAACCCTTATTTTTGTTGAAACCATTGCAGATTCGATGATTTGTTTTCCAAATGCCAAGATCAATCTTGGCCTTCACATTACTTCAAAGCGTCCGGACGGATACCATGAGATCGAGACTTGCATGGTTCCCATCCCACTATTTGATGCCTTGGAAATGATCCTAGATCCCAAAAAGACTAGTTTCCAATCGACTGGACTTGAAATACCAGGTGAAGCTAAGGACAACTTGATTTTGAAAGCTTATTCGCTTCTTAAAAAAGATTTTCCTTCCCTTCCACAGCTTCAGATTCACTTGCATAAGGCGATTCCGATGGGAGCTGGACTCGGTGGAGGATCCGCAGATGCAGGATTTGCATTGACTTTGATGAATAACCTATTTGACCTGATTCTAGATGACTTCTTTCTAGAAGAGTACGCCGCAACATTGGGGAGTGACTGTCCATTTTTCATCGATAACAAACCGAAAATTGCCCGAGGAAGAGGAGAATTGCTCGAACCAATCGATGTAAATCTATCGGGCAGCCACCTTATTCTGATCAACCCAGGCATTCACATTGGCACCAAAGAAGCCTATGCAGGGGTGAAACCCGCTCCTCCAAAAGTGAATCTAGTAGAGCTAATTGCTGATCGGAGTCGCTGGAAAGATGAATTGGTGAATGATTTTGAAGAGAGTGTTTTCAAAAACCACCCCGAAATAGCTCACATTAAAGCGAAATTATATCATGCCGGCGCCTATTATGCTTCGATGTCTGGATCTGGTTCATCGGTTTTTGGTCTCTTCGATGAAAAACCTAAAAAAATGGAATGGAATAAAGACTATTTTTTCTTTGAAAGACAATTGACCTAATCCGAAGAAGATCCTAGCCTAGTGGCGGTAAAATCTTCCTTCTTTTATTCCAATAATTAAGTACTGGATAGGTCAACACAGAAACCACAATAATGGCTGTCCCTAAGTAAAATTGGGGCGTCATTTTTTCGCTTTCCCCAAAGATGAGCACCGCCAAAATTATCCCATACACCGGCTCAAGATTGATTGTCAAATTGATGGAAAAAACAGGGAGACGTTTCATTAATTCTACTGAAACTGAAAAAGCATATACAGTGCAAACCCCACTTAAAATCAAAATCCAAAACCAATCATATCCTTCCCAAGTCAGCTTCAACCCCTCTTCATTCAAAAAGTTGGCATAAAAGGGCATGAATAAAAGCGCAAAGAGTGCCGCTCCTGCCATTTCGTAAAATGTGATTTGATAGGGACTATGCTGATGTGCTAGGCGACTATTCAACACAGAAAATACGGCGGCTAAAAAAGCAGAAGCCAAAGCCATACTCAGGCCCAACCAATACCCGCTTTCAAAACTAAAAATCACCAAAAGCCCTGAAATCACCATTAAACCTAAGGCTACCTCATACCATTTGATTTTACTTTTGTTGAAAAATGGCTCCACAAAAGCAGTCCAAAGAGAGGTCGTGGCCATTCCTGCCAAGCAGACCGAGGCAGTCGAAACTCGTGCCGACCAAAAAAACAAAATCCAGTGAAATGAAATCACAAAACCCACTCCAACTACTTTCCGCATTTGAGAAAATGGAATCAAAAGAGGCTCCCGTTTTATAAAAAACATTAACCCAACTGCCAAAGAGGCCAAGAGGGTTCGGTAAAAGACTAATTCAATCGCAGGTAAGCTGATCAATAAGCCTAAAATCGCCGTAAATCCCCAAATCAGTACAATGAAATGAAGCATCAAATAATCTTTAATAGATGCGCTCATTTAGCGAGGGACAGTTTTATAGAGTAATAGACCGGTGACTGCAAAAATCAAATTAGGTAGCCAAACCGCCAAAATGGGATATTCTGTTCCGTTTTCAGCAAAGGTTCTGGAAAGGATAAATAGGATGATATAAATAAAGGCCAATAAAAAGCCCATGGCAATCTGAAAACCCGATCCGCCTCTAGTCTTTCTGGCTGACATGATTACCCCGATAAATGTCAGTATCATAGCCGCAAAGGGAGACATAAATCGCACATAGCGCTCGATTTTATAAAAACTCACATTGTCCGCACCCCTATCCTCTAAGATTCGGATTTGCTGACTAAGCTGGGGAAGCTTGAGGGTTTCGTGATGATTATCCGGAACATCAAAATCTTCGGGACGAATAGATAATGTCGTGTCCAAGTTTTCTCCGACTGTATACGTCTCTCCCCGATCGTTCAATTCACGAAGTCGCCAATTTCTTAGCGTCCAAACATTCTTTGCAGTATCCCACTCGATTCGATCGGAAGATATTTTCGCTAATAATTTTCCGTCTCGAATGGTTTCCAAAGTAAAGTTATACCCCGTATACCCCGTTTTATAAAATCTGCTCAAATAAGCATAGGAGTCAGGACCTACTTTAATGTGAATATTTGGTTCGGTTGAGGCAGCCCCTTTATCCAAATAGGTCATCCGAAACTTTGTCACTCCAGCGGTAGCTACCGGCAGCACCCATCCATTCATCAAAAAACTAATGCCCCCAATCATCGCAGCCGCAAAAAGAAAGGGTCTAAGCATTCTAGGAAAACTAACCCCACTACTTAGAATGGCTATAATTTCTGTCCTTCCAGCCATTTTGGAAGTGATAAAAATGACGGTAATAAAGACCGTAATCGGAGTCAGGAGGTTATTGAGATACAAGCCATAGTTGCCCATGTATTTCAATATCTCCAATGAAGGGACAGAATTCCGGATATAAGTATCGTTTTTTTCTGTAAAATCTAACACCAAAACCACAAGGATCAGCATGACCACTACGAAGAAATAGGTCTTCAAAAAATCCTTAATGATCAATTTGTCTAGAATCTTCATTTTACAATCTCGTGCTGACTTTCTTTACCATATGGTTTTTCCAAACGTTGAAATCACCAGCAAGGATATGCTCTCGGGCCTGATTTACCAGCCAAAGATAAAAACTTAAGTTATGAACACTGGCAATCTGTGCGGCTAAGATTTCCTTGCTGATGGTGAGATGACGAAGGTAGGCTTTTGAATAAAAAGTGCTTACATATCCCCCAATCGCAGGATCAATTCCTGTAAAATCATCCTTCCACTTTTCGTTTCTGATATTGATAAATCCCTCAGAGGTGAATAGCATTCCATTCCTAGCGTTTCGAGTGGGCATCACACAATCAAACATATCCACTCCCAATGCAATGCATTCCAAAATATTCGCTGGAGTCCCCACTCCCATCAAGTAGCGCGGCTTTTCCTTAGGTAAAATGTCAGTGACTAACTCAGTCATTTCATACATCATTTCGGCAGGCTCACCTACTGAAAGTCCGCCAATGGCATTTCCTTCCCGATCACAGGAAGCAATAAATTCGGCTGATTGAACTCTCAGATCTTTATAAACTGAGCCTTGTACGATTGGGAATAAGGTTTGACTGTAGCCATATTTCCCTGAGGTTTCGTCAAATCGGTTGATGCAGCGCTTGAGCCAACGATGTGTCATTTCCATGGAATTCCGAGCATAGCCATATTCGCAGGGATAAGGCGTACATTCATCGAAAGCCATGATGATATCTGCTCCAATGGTTCGCTGGATATCCATGACATTCTCCGGTGTAAATTGGTGCTTGGACCCATCGATATGGGATTTAAACACAACCCCTTCTTCCTTGATTTTTCGCGTGCCTGCAAGAGAAAATACTTGATACCCTCCACTATCTGTGAGGATAGGCTTTTCCCAGCCGTTAAATTTATGAAGCCCTCCGGCCTTTTCCAGCACATCAAGACCCGGTCTCAAATAAAGATGGTAGGTATTTCCTAAAATAATCTGTGCCTTGATATCCTGGTCCAATTCCCGTTGGTGGACGGCTTTTACTGAGCCAGCTGTCCCCACAGGCATGAAGATCGGAGTCTGAATTGCACCGTGATCAGTTTGTACAATGCCTGCTCTTGCCTTAGAACCCTGATCAATTTTGGAAAGCGTAAATTTCATGTTGGAATTATTTTCGAACAATTTGACTAATTGTCCTAAAAGGCTACAAAAATATACGCTTATTCTTAAACGATTGCTGAATTTGATTTTATATTTGCCAAGCAAATTGACCTATGGGCCTATTTTTACTTTGGTTATTATTCGGATTTGGAATAGTTATTCAGGCGATCTACCTGTTGATTATTTTTGGTAGAACTGCCTTCTATTCTGGCAAAAGCGCTAAGTCTAGCGCTGAAACCAGCGCTCAAGGTGTCACTGTGATGGTGGCAGCTCATAATGAGTACCAAAATCTCAAAGAACTTATCCCGAAATTATTCGAACAAGATTATCCATCATTCGATGTGATGATCGTAAATGACCGATCTACAGATCGGACGAAAAGACTGTTGGAAGAGTACATGGAGCTTTATCCAAGACTCCGATCAGTTACGGTGAAATACACTCCAGCCCACGTGACTTCCAAAAAATTTGCTTTGACGCTTGGGATCAAAGTGGCCAAAAATGATGTGATCCTTTTAACAGATGCCGACTGCATTCCTGACACAGACCAATGGATCAGAAAAATGACCGAGCCTGTTCGAAATCAAGGAAAGACTTTTGCGATTGGCTTTTCAGGATATGAGACTAAGCCGGGCTTTTTAAATTCTTGGATTCAGTTTGAAACGTTATTGACGGCCTTATTCTACATGTCTTTCGGACTTTGGAATAGACCCTTTATGGC